>JBDNHS010000218.1:0-3587 GCA_041688685.1 Kapaibacterium sp. (SeqCode) | reverse complement strand
ATTGTATTGATTGTCATAAATGTGTTGACGTTTGCCCTACAGGAATTGACATTCGTAATGGTACTCAATTAGAGTGCATAAATTGTACTGCTTGTATTGATGCTTGTGATAAAGTAATGGAACAAATCGGTAAGCCCAAAAAATTAATTAAATTCGCTTCTCTTGACCAAATAGAACAAGGAAATAAATTCAAATTTACAAATAGATTAAAATTTTATACTGTTTTATTATCAGTTTTATTATTGTCATTGGTATTTTTATTATCAAACAGAACTGAGGTCGAAGCTACAATTCTAAGAGCAAAAGGGATATTGTTTAATATTGATGATAATGGAAATGTAAATAATCTATTTACTATGAAAATCTTTAATAAAACTTATAAAGATATAAATTTCACAATGAAAACTTCAAATATTGATAGTAAAATTGAAATTATCGGTGGCAAAAAACAATTAATTAAAGCTGGCGAAATGTTTGATGCAACTTTTATAATGACTATTAATAAACAATTATTAAAAGAAAATAAAAATGAAGTTACATTAGAAATTAAAGACCAAAATGGCAAAGTGATTGAAAATTCTAAAACTATATTTATGGCACCAGACAATGAGCGACATTTTGATAAATATAACGAAGAAAAGCATAGAGAAGAAAAACATAAAGAAGAGAATCAAGATAATGACAAACACAAAGATGATAAAGATGACAAAAAGCATAATTAATATAATTAAAGTTCAAAATAAATAAGTAATCTGAGGTTTTTTATGTACAAAAAATTTAATTGGGGATGGGGAATTGCAATAGTTTATAGTTTGTTTGTACTTACATTTATAGCTATATTAATTTATTCTACAACTCAAAAAGTCGATTTAGTAAATGAAGATTATTATAAATCTGAGTTAAATTATCAAAAAAGAATTGAAGCTATCAATAGAACTAAATTGATTAATGACGATGTGAAAATTAGTCTTGATAATAATTCTTTGTTAATCCAAATACCATTTTGGTCTTATGATATCAAAAATTCAAAAATAAAATTATACAGACCATCAAACTCAAAACAAGACAAAGAGTTTAATTTAAGTCAATTAGTACTAGTGGAAAGCAGCACGGAAAGCAGTTCAGCAAGCAAATTAGTTACAAATGAACAATTATCAAAATATAAAATTGACAATATTAATGTTGGCAAAGGTTTCTGGAAAGCCCAATTAGAATGGGAAGTAAATGGAAATAAATATTATAAAGAAGAAAGTATGATGTTAAATTAAACAGAATTGAATTAAATAAAATAAGTAAAATAAAATGATAGAGTTAGTATTAGGATTTAGTTTGGGATTAGTTAGTAGTTTGCACTGCGTTGGTATGTGCGGACCTCTGATTTTATCTATTCCCAAACCAAAATTTACTCTTCACAACTTTTTACATAATAAATCAATTTATAATCCCATTGCGTATAATATTGGCAGAATCTTAACTTATGTTTTTATAGGGATAATCGTAGGTTTATTTGGTGAACTTATCAAAATCACTTTCTTACATCAACAATTATCAATATTTGCTGGTGGATTAATGCTAATAACAGGTGTTGCAACCAAATTTGAAGCAAATAACATAATCAAGTCCAAAACATTAAATAAAATCTTCTCAGTATTAAAGACTCAAATATCAATATTATTGAACGCTCAAACTACCTCAAAAATGTTCCTTTTAGGTGTATTAAATGGCTTTTTACCTTGTGGAATGGTGTATATGGCGATTTTATCGTCATTGGCTTGGGGTGATATGAATAGCACAATAATTTATATGGCAAGCTTTGGCTTGGGAACAAGTCCTCTATTAATTTCTCTCTTCTTTTTCTCTGGATTTTTATCCAATAAACTTAGACTTAAATCTCAAAAAATCATTCCAATTGTAACAATAATGATAGGTCTTATAGTAGTGTTCAGAGGAATGGGGCTTGGAATACCATATTTAAGCCCAGATTTGGACAAAAAAACAAATCAAATGAAGAAGCAACAAACCGAAAAACAATTAAAAGAAACACCTGGCGCAATTTGTTATTAGTGTTTAATCAATATTTTAAAAAAAAATACTAAATTATCTCAAAACAAACAATAAATAATTACAATTAAATGTGAAACAATTTTTGACATATAATTATGTAATTATGTATACCTACTTGCATTTAATTGTTTTTTTACCTTTTTTTTGATGTAAATTATCGGAGTGTAATCAATAAAAAATATTATTTAAAAAAAATAGGGCTTTTGAAGCTCAAAAAGTGGCAAAAAAATAAAAAATATGCAAAAAAATAATATTTTTTATTATGATTTAAGTATATATATATCAATTAGATAATAAATACGACAATTCTAATCTAATTTATATAACAAATAAATTTACTTTTTTTTTATTTACATTTTTCGTAAAATTACAATTATCAAATGGTACATTTTATAAAAAGTTTAATGAAATTGTAATAGTACACCTAATTTAATCAAATTTAGTTTATTTACCAAAAATAGCAGTAAAAATTTTTAAATTAATTATCCTAAAACTTTTAGATTCACTTTTCAGAAATTTTGAAAACATTTGTAAATATCGTGACTGAAATTGATAAATTACGTTGTTAATTATTTAATTAAAAAAGAAATATTAAAAACAAATTTATTAAGTATAATAAATAAAATAGTAAGATACAAACGGATTAAAATGAAAAAAGCACTTCTTGATCACTCGCTTAAAGTAAGATTACCAATAGCCATTTTCGTAATTTTAGTTTCATTTATTGTTACTTTTTATGTGTCAAGGTCAGAAAGAGACGGTGTTGGGTACAAACCTGACCAACCGATAAATTTTTCTCACAAATTGCACGCCGGTCAAATGGGTATTGACTGTCAATATTGCCATACTGGTGTAGAAAAAGGAAGACACGCTGCTATCCCTCCTGTCAGCACTTGTATGAATTGCCATACAATAGCAAGAAAAGATAAAGCTGAAATTAAAAAATTGACTAAATTCTATGAAGAAGTTAAGCCAGTTGAATGGAAAAGAATTCATAAAGTTGCAGACTATGTTTATTTTAATCATAGTGCTCACGTAAATAAAGGTATTGAATGCGCAAGCTGTCACGGTGATGTTGCAAAAATGGATAAAGTTGAACAAGTACACGCATTTACAATGTCAAACTGTTTGAGTTGCCATAGAGCTCCACACGAAAAAATGCCTTATTTGAAAGAAACTATCCAAAAAGGACCAGAAAATTGTAATGCTTGTCATAGATAACTTAATTAAATTGTTTGGATCATAGATTATTACTAAAATAGAATTTCAAATAAAATATAAAGAATATAAATAGGTTTTAAATATGAAAAAAAGAATTTTTTTAAATGTTATTGCAACAAGTTCTTTCGGTGTTGGATTATTGGCAATTTTGCCATTTGGCAAAAAAATAATTTCAAATTCGGATACTAAGTTTACTAATAAGACTAATTCACAAGAAAATAAAATAACTGTAAATTTGAATCCCTTAGCAGTAAAAAGAAATCACAAGGGTGCATAAAAAATGAGTAATTATCAAAATAGTT
>JBDNHS010000217.1:0-6147 GCA_041688685.1 Kapaibacterium sp. (SeqCode) | reverse complement strand
TTCTGTCAAACCTTTTGATTTAATGTTTGGTAAAGTTTTAGGTATTGCTTTTGTTGCATTGACCCAAATTACGACTTGGATAGTTTTATTTGTAGCATTTTCTACAATTGCTGGTATAGTTGCAACAAATATAATTGGCGATAATTTTACAGAAAATCTCAAAGATAAAAAATCAACTCAACAATTGCAGTCTAATATTCAAGAAATGAATATGACAAAGGAACTTACTCCTAAAAAAGATTTGGAAGAAAGTGAAGCACAACAAGTCAAAATAGCTAAAATGCTTCAAAACATACCAACGATTTCTCCAATGTTATTAGTTGGATTTGTGTTTTATTTTTTAGCTGGGTATTTTATTTATTCAACTTTATTTGCTGCTGTTGGTTCTGCTGTTGATCAAGAATCAGACGCAGGACAATTGCAATTACCTGTATCAATGCCTGTGATCATACCAATACTTGTTATTCCACAAGTTATGTCTAATCCAGATTCGACATTCTCAACAATTATGTCATTAATACCATTTTTTACTCCAATTCTTATGACTGTAAGAATAGCTGCAACTACTGTACCTATTTGGCAAATATTATTGTCAGTTGTTTTATGTGTACTGACCTTTTTGGGTGCATTATGGGTATCTGCCAAAATATATAGAATTGGAATTCTAATGACTGGCAAAAAACCTTCTTTCAAAGATTTGTATAAATGGATTAAAATTAACTAAATTCAATTGATATTAAGTATATTTTATAATTACACTTATTTTTTATTTAGATAAAATTTCTTTAATGCTTTACCAGTATGTGTTTCTAATTTTGAAATATCATCTGGTTTGCCCACGCCTACAATCTTGCCACCATTTTTACCAGCTTCTGGTCCTAAGTCAATTGCCCAGTCTGCTGATGAAATTACATTAAGATTATGCTCAATTAAAATAATTGTATGACCTGCTTCAATTAATATGTTGAAACAGCTCATTAATTTAGAAATATCATAAAAGTGTAATCCTGTAGTCGGCTCATCAAAAATAAATATAGTTGGAAAATTATCTTGTGTTCCTAAAAATGTGCTTAATTTCAGTCTTTGTGCCTCACCACCAGATAATTGAGAAGCCGGTTGACCTAATTTTAGATAACCTAATCCAACATTTTGTAATACTTTTAATTTTTTAATGATTTTACTTACATCAGCAAATAATACTGTAGCTTCATCAATAGTCATATTCAAGACATCAACTATATTTTTATCTTTATAAGTTACATTCAATACTTCTTTTTTGTATCTTTTCCCGTGACATACTTCACATTCTAAAGTTACGTCTGACAAAAATTGCATCTCTATTACTTGCTTGCCTTCTCCTTCACAAGCCTCACATCGACCACCTGGAACATTAAATGAAAAATGACCATCTCTCCAGCCTAACTGTTTTGATGCCTGTGTGTTGGCAAACAACTGCCTAATATCGTCAAATACTTTAGTATATGTAGCAGGAGTTGACCTTGATGACTTACCAATTGAACTTTGATCCACAAATTCAATGTTTTTGATATTCTCCAAACCACTTAATTTCTCATAATTTTTATTTATTTTAATTCCTTCGTTTAGTTCTTTAATTATACCATTATAAAATATCTCTCTAATTAAAGTACTCTTACCAGAACCGGAAACACCTGTAATTGTTGTTATACAATTTAATGGAATTTTGATTTCATCAATATCCAAAAAATAACCCATTGGTTTTGTCAATGTTACAAATTCTTCTGGCATTCTGTGATAATTGTTAAATTCTAAATTAAATTTACCACTCAAATATTTCCCTGTCAATGAACTATCACTTTGGAGTAATTCTTTATAAGTGCCTTCAAATGTAATTTCACCACCAAACTCTCCGGCAAATGGACCCATATCTATAATAAAATCAGAATGTTCCATAATCTCTTCATCGTGCTCTACAACTAATACTGTATTGCCAAGATTTCTTAATTTATGCAATATGTTGATTAATCTATTAGTATCTCGTGAATGTAAGCCAATACTCGGCTCATCTAAAACATATAATGTACCAACTAAAGATGAACCTAATGCAGTTGAAATATTAATTCTTTGCGCTTCTCCGCCAGACAATGTATGAGTTAATCTATTTAAAGAAAGATACTCAAGCCCAATATCTATTAATAGTTGAGATCTCCATTTTAATTCTTTAAGTATATGTTTTGATATTTCTTGGTCAGTTTCACTCAAATTAAAATTATTAATTACTTCTAAAAATTCATCAAATTGTAAGTTTACTAATTGTGGAATATTATATCCAGAAATAAATACTTGTCTTGCTGATAATTTTAATCGTGAGCCATTACAAGTCCTACAATTAATATAATTTTGATATTTATTTAAAAACCTATAACTATCATATCTATTATTTGATGAACTTAAATCTTCAAAAAAATTATCAATCCCAATAAATTTACCAAATCCATCCCATATTGATTTTTTTTCATCTTCTGATAAATCTTTATAAGGTATTTCGGTATCTATGCCATATTTTTCTGCTTCATTAATTAATACTTTTTGATTGTAACTATGAATATTTGTATTCAAAGTTCCAGTAAAGGGATGAATTGCTTGCTCTTTTAATGATTTTGATTTATTTGGTATAACTAAATCTGGGTCAATGTCTAAATTAGTTCCCGAACCAGAACATTTCTCACATGCTCCAAAAGGAGAATTGAAAACAAATATCCTTGGGTCTGGCTCATCATAAATAACTTTTGTTTCGTTACATTCAAATCTATTACTATAATAAAAATCTTTATTGTTAGATATATCTCTAATAGTTACAACTCCATTCCCAAATCTAAAAGCACTTTCGATAGATTCAGTAAGTCTGGATAAATTTTCAGTATCTTTTTTGTAAACTAATCTATCAACTAAAATGAAAAAATCATCATAGTTTAGTTTTTTTGTAGGGGGATTTACTCCCAAATCTATCAATTCATTATTTTCTTTTAAAATAATTCTAAAAAAACCGGCATCAAAGTACTTTTTCAATTCTTTTAAAACATCAATGACAGTTGGTCCAAGTTCAAATAAAATAAATAACTTTGTACCTTCTTCTAAAAAGTCCAAATGTTTGACAACTGAGTCAGGTGTATCTTTTTTGACTAATAGTCCAGTTTTTTCATCATAAGTTTTCCCAATTCTACCAAATAACAATCTCAAATAATCATAAATTTCAGTATTTGTCCCAACAGTAGATCTTGGATTTCTATTGGTGGGTAATTGTTGTATAGCAATTGCTGGTGGTAATCCAATTATACTATCGACTTCTGGTTTATTCATTCTTTCCAAAAATTGTCTAGCATAAGAAGAAATAGATTCAACAAATCTTCTCTGTCCCTCAGCGTATAAAGTATCAAATGCTAAAGTTGATTTTCCAGAACCAGAAACTCCAGTTATAACTGTAAATCTATTTCTCGGGATTTCTACACTTATACCTTTTAAAGTATGTAAGGTTGCATTATTAACTTTGATAAATTTATTAGAAGGTCTAATTTCGTTAGATTTTTGTAATACCTCAAATTCATCACTTTTAATAAGTTTTATCTTATTTAAAACGCTATTATTCTTATTAGATACTGGTTTAACATCTAACTTCTCTTTTTTCTTAACTTGTTTGCTTCTAATTTCGATTGTTGTTTTTACAAGTTTTTTCATTTTAAATTAATTATTTATTTTATCTTTATTTATTTTATATTAGTTTTGTATAAACGAAATATTTTGATTTAATATTTGATTAAGTCAAAAAAATATTTAATTCTTTACTTCATCAAATTAATTAACCAAACAAAATGAGTTACGAAAATCAAAGAAACAATTATAAATCTGATTATAATAAAAATTCAAATTATAAAAGTAATCAGAACACAAATTATAATTCTAATAAATCTGATAATTACAAATCAGAAAATAGTAAATTAGAAAAAGGTAAATCAGAAAGTGATAATTTTGATTTAGATGAAAGTCAAGCGTACATTTATGGCAGAAATACTATTTTGGAAGCTTTAAATGAAAAAGATAAAATTTCTAAACTATATATTCAATTTGGTACTGAAGGACCTAACATTGATAAAATATTAGCTTTGACATACAAATACAAAATTCCAAGTGTTAAATATGATAAAAGAAAATTTTTGGATTTAGAAGCTAAAATCAATGCTAAAAATAATTCTCAAGGAGTAATTGCATTAGTAAATCAAATAGAAAATGTCGAATTCGAAGAATTATTTGATAAAGCTTTGATTGATGAAGAATTTCCATTAATTATTGCCTTAGATGAATTAAAAGACCCACACAACTTTGGAGCAATAGCAAGGACAGTCGAATGTTCTGGTGCTTATGGTATTTTATATCCTTCGACTAATTCTGTTCAAGTTACGCCTACTGCAATAAAAATTTCAGCAGGTGCTTTGTTAATTACTAAAACATCGAAAGTTAATTCTTTGAAAAATGTCTTAGAGTATGCCAAAACGTTAGGTTTTCAAATAATTGGCTCTGAAATGAATAGTGAGAAAAAGTATTATGAAATTGATTTTCGCAAACCAACAATATTAGTAATTGGTAGCGAAGGAGAGGGGATAAGACCGAGTATTAAGAGTTTGTGTGATGAAGTAATTAATATACCATTGAAAGGGAAGATAAGTTCTTTGAATGCATCGGTTAGTGCTGGTATTATTTTGTATGAGGCTATGAAACAAAAACTTTAAGTAAATTATATAACTAATCAAAATATTATTATTTGATTAAAAACAAAAAAAGTCTATCTTTCGATAGACTTTTTTTTGTCGGAGCTACAGGATTCGAACCTGTGGCCTTCTGGTCCCAAACCAGACGCGCTACCGGGCTGCGCCAAGCTCCGGTGGATATTTACTTTATTTATTTAATTGCTAAATGAATTAGACTACAAAAATAATACAAAAAATCAATATATGCAAGAAAAAAATATTAAGATTGATTATTTTTTATAAACAATGAAATTCTTCTATCTCTTTTTTCGATTGCAAGTGAACGTAAGTCTTCTACTCTATCAGCTTCATCCATAATTTCTACACCTAAAATAGTTTCTAACACATCTTCCATTGTTATCAAACCATCAAACCCACCATACTCATCAATAACAGCCATAAGATGTTGTTTGTTATTCAAGAATTGATCTAATGCTACATCTAACTCTACATTTTCTGGAATGAAATTTATAACTCTCATAAATTCTCTTAATGTTATGTTAGTTTTTCCAGATAAAGCAGCTTGTAAAATATCTTTAGATAAAATATAACCAATCAAACCTTTATCCAATGATTCATCTTCCCAAAGTGGAATTCTTGAATACATTTTTAAACCATTATTATTAAGCACTTCTTCTATAGTTTTATCAGCATTTAAACTAAATACAACTGTTCGAGGAGTCATTACATCAGAGACAAATACTTCTTTAAATTTAATAATATTTTTTAATATTCTATATTCACTTGAATCAATACTTCCTTCATCATGAGCAGACTCTACCATTGCATCTAACTCTTCTCTGGTATCTTCGTCTACTTTTCTTCCACCAATTTTTTCAGCCAATAACTGTAAAAAACTCATTAGCGGTGTATTTATCTTTGCCAAATAATAAAACAAAGGTAAAAAGTTAATTACCAATATATTTGAATAACGAATCCCTAATGAATAAAATAGATATCTGAATATAATTAAAAATGGGAGCGTTAGAATTAGTATTAAAAAAGATAGTTGATAATTAAAAGTAATTATATTTAAGAAAGAAATTGAAGATGAGACAAACATAAAATAGAAAATTAACTCAAACAAGTAAAAAGCTTCAACTTTTTCTTGATAAAAGTGTTTTAAATAATTTACTTGTTTAATTTTATTTGATGATTTACCTATTTTATTCTCATAAATATTGTATTGTGAAAAATGCAATATTGATGATATAAATGCTGTAAAAAATCCAAAAAATAAACTTACAAGTGAAGTTATTACTAAAAATATACTCTGATTGAAGGCAGGACCTCTTGATTAGTGTTAAAATGTTAATTAATTTAAAAATCCAACTTAAAACTAAGATTAAATATATGAATAAAATTT
>JBDNHS010000216.1:0-2049 GCA_041688685.1 Kapaibacterium sp. (SeqCode) | reverse complement strand
TCCGCCCCAATGTGTTTGTATTTCTCCACCATCTTCATATGTTTGCATAGCTTTTTCACTTGGTTCTGTGTAAGACCTTAAGTGTCCCCCTGCTCTTAATGAATTCATTCCTTGCTGAGAAAAATTATAAACATCTTCTGGAGAGAGATTTCCAAATTTACTTAATAGCTGTGGTTGAGAATTATAAGGCATTTGTTTTCCATTCTTTGCAAATGCTTGGTTTTGTTGTTGAAATTGCTGACCCATACTATTAGCAGTAATTCCTTGCATATTGTAATTAGCTTTTTCTTGTTCTCTTTTTAGCTTTATATCACTTCTGTCTATAAGTCCTCCTACAGCAGACCCCAGTATCTCTCCTACAGCTCCTCCAGCAGGGCCAAATATCATACCAACACCTTTACCTACACCACCTCCTATTTTTCCACCTGCGTCGTTACCTGTAAGATTTTTTGCAATTCCACCTCCCATGCCACCTATCATTCCCCAAGGAGTAGAGTCTCCTCCAGCTGCAGCACCTTCTGTAACTGCTCCTGAAAAACCACTTCCTTTTCCACTTAAAGTGTTTTTATAATTGTCCCAACCATTTTGTGCTCTAGCAACATCTCCTCCTTGGTAGTATTGTTTAACTCTTTCGTCGTCTTGCAATGGTTCATATTCTAAATCATCATATAATGAATTAGGAGCATATGTATTTTGTATTTCTCCTCCATCGTTTAATTTGTATATTTTTTTTCCATTTCTAGATAAAATACTTTCTCCAAGTCCTCCTGATGGGTTGAATTGGTTTCCTTCCATTATCATGTCTTCAGGAGTATTATATCTTCTTTCAGTTATTTCAGGTCTAGTAGCAGAAGCTTGCAACTGTATATCAGTAACACCAGTCATTTGTTTGGCTGATTGTAATGCTCTTTTTTGCTGACCAATCATTCCTATACCTTCAACAATGTCTCCTACAATAGGAATACCTCCTGCTATAGCACTTTGATTTATACCTTCTTGTGCTTCTGGAATACTGTCTTCAAAAGAACCTGCCATTTTCATTAACTGTCCTATATCAAAAAGATTGTTTCCTCCAGAATTAATATTAGCATTATATTCAGATTCTTGTAAAAGTCTTTGGTCTCTTTCTTTTTGAGTGGATCCAGAAGCATTATAATCTGCTTGGTCGTAATAGTCTTGAAAATTAATAGGCTTTATTGAATCATTTTGTGTTCCTCCAATGTATGCTCCCATTTTTGCTTTTTTAAATTCTTTTCCATGAATTTTCATAAAAGCCTCTTCGGAAGGAAATTTCTTGTAAAATGATTTTTCGTCTTTAGCTTTAGCTATTTTTAATATTAAGTCTCTCATGATTAATTATGTTTGTCCAGCCATCCGCCAGGTTGTTTTGTATTGTAATTAGTAAAATTAGTTAACTGATCAAGCTTTACTAAAGCACTGCTTTGTTTTGGAAAGCCCCCATTTTTCATTATTGGATACTCTGTAACACTTTCCCCGTCAAACTTGTAGTCTTCTCCAGGCATCATTAGTTGTTTATCACCTGTATTTGAGACTCCAAAGACGGGATAGTTTACTCCTTTCATTGTTATATTATTGGAGTTTATTTTTGTTACTTCTCCTGGATGCGCCCATTGTCCGTTGTCGTCTTCTATAACTCCACCATCTTTGTATTTAGATAACCAGCCACCATTTTTCTGTTGAGGAAGTTCTTCTTGCATTTGTGTTGCTGCTCCTACTCCTATAAAAGATCCTAATCCTATTTTATTTAAAGATTTAATCATAGAATTATAATCATAATCTTCTACTTTAGTTTTAATAAGATAGTCATGACCTTTATCAATTAATTCTTGAAGTTTTTGTTTTATTAAAGGAATATCTTTTTGAGAATAAACCTTACTGCCGTCTACATCTTTTATCAAAGACCTTAATTCATTTTGTACAGCAAATGCTTCTTCTGAAGGCATACCAAAATTATTATTTTTTAACATCGGACTCCAAGCTTCTGAAGCTATTTTTTCTTCTGCTTCTGTGGCTTTTAATCTTAATGAC
>JBDNHS010000215.1:0-10839 GCA_041688685.1 Kapaibacterium sp. (SeqCode) | reverse complement strand
TTTTACCTGTTTTTGTGTAGTACCACTCATACTAATATTATGTGGTGTATTTTTTTCGCTCATATAAATTGATATATATATAATTATTTTTATATGAGTGAGATAAATTATTTATTCAATATCAATTTTACTATCGGAAGTATTTGGATTAATAAAAGACGGCGCTATCAAAATGCAACAATTTTATATGATTTTAATGTTCGGTGTCTATATGATAAAATATATTTAATCAAAATCAACATTATATTTCTAAACAATATCAAATATTAATTCACAATTAAAAGGGATTTTAATATTTTTTTTAATATAGTGATAATCTATATCTATATATTTATAATAGGGTTCATGTATTGTAATTGTTAATGTTTCTAAATTTATAGGTAGATTACTTTGTTTAAAATTATATTTTTTCTTAATTGTTAAATGCAAATATTTTATATTTATAGGTATATTAGTATAATCACAATTATTTCCATCAATAATATTTAAAAATTCTATATTTTCCGGAATATTATTAAAATCTTGTATTGATGGTGAAAATATTAACATTTTATTTTCATGTATGTACAAACCAGATGTAATTTCTGTAAAATCCGTATATTTATAATCAATAATTAATACAGTTGATAATTTTTGAAATTTTGCTATTTCATTCAACATTATATTATTATTATTCCAATTTTCATGGTCAAATGAAATATATCGCAAATTTATCCAATCTTTAATTTTATAAAAATATTTTATATCAGTAAAATAAATTGGATGAATATCTTTTGCAGTATGAATAAATGAATAATCCTCCGTTGGTACACAATCAATTTTTAAATATTCACCATCATATAAAGTCAAAATTGTACATTCATTATATTTTTTCATTTGTTTATTAGAATTGTCTTTTATTTAAGCTATCTATAAAAATTATTGATTTATATTAAAATTTTTATAACTTAGCAAGTGTCTGACTTAGAATTTAGTCCACGGTAACTCGGCTTGTGTAATATTCACAATGGAAAATTTATTATTTACTAGTTGAATTTTTGTTAGAATAGGGATATAAACTGTCCCGAGTCCAAAAGGATTAATCACTCTTGCCATATACCACTGAGAACCAATGCCTGTATTAAACAGATTATATGATTTGCCCATCATACCATTCATAGATGTTCCCTGAATGGTTGCAACACTCACTAAACCTATCCCTGGGTTGCAACGAGCAATTGCCAATTCCTCTGGTGAAAGGTCTCCTTCTATTGGTGAACGCATAGAAAGACCACTAATACAAGATTCCTTATGGACAATTTTAAACTTGGAATCTAGTACAAACCCAGAGTTTTGCAACGCGTTAGCCACCTTAATGGTTGTTTCATCGTCACATACAACTGGTTCAATCCAAAAATCATCATTGGGGGCTTTAATATCCATATCCATATCCATATCCATAGTTGAAGTTAGAGCAATTGTATAATTATTATTTATTTGATTAATAGCACATCAAATATTTATTTTTTCAATTTTTAAATATTATAAATTATTATACATTAATATATCAAGATGCTTGAACAATATTATAATAAAGAATTAACAAAATTGACTTTAGCCGATGACTTTAATAAAGATTTAACAAATGTTTCATTACCGTCTTATATTAATATAAACGCTATTGTGGACTAATAATCCAATTCTAAGCCAGTGGCTTAGAATTTATAGTCCACTGTACTTGATTCATTAATATCAATTACTGTTGGACATCTTTAAAAACAGTTTCCTTGGATGCATTTAATAAATGTGTATATTTATTGAGATGATGGCATTTTAATCAATATTTAACAAATGTAAAGTTTTCCTATTCATTAAATAAAATTAAATTTGATTATTGCTATAATGAACCAACAATTAATACATTACCTATTGGAATTTAAGAAGTTGATTTTAATTTTATAAATAAACTAGTTGATTATTTACCAATTGTTGTTGAAATAATAAAAGTTATTAATACTAAAGAATGTAATTTGGCGCTTTTGAAAATCCCATTTACCTATATTGTTTTAGATGACAATAATGTAAAAATTGATATTTAATTTATATATATAATAAAAGTATAATTTTAAAGTTGATTTTACCAGATGAATTTAATCAAGATTTAACAAATGTAAAGTTTCCTACCTCATTACAATCAATTACTTTTGGAGTAGACTTTAATCAAGATTTAACAAATGTAAAATTCCCGGATTCATTACAATCTATTACTTTTGGAGATAAATTTAATCAAGATTTAACAAATATACAATTGTCAGATTCATTACAATCAATTATTTTTGGATGTGAATTTAATCAAGATTTAACAAATGTAAAATTCCCAGATTCATTACAATCTATTACTTTTGGAAAAATTTTTAATCAAGATTTGTCCAATGTAAAATTACCTTCCTCATTACAATTTATTACTGTTGGATGGTATTTTAATCGAGATTTAACAAATGTAAAATGTCCTCTCAAAAAAATTTATTTTTTTTTGGAGGCACCTAGCCGTAAAGGCGTTAGGTGTCCAGATTCATTACAATCAATTACTTTTGGATATGAATTTAATCAAGATTTATCAAATGTAAAGTTTCCCTATTCATTAAATAAAATTATATTTTGGTATGGTTATCATCAACAAACTATTAATTCATTACCTATTGGAATTAAAGAATTAGAATTTTATAGTATAAATAACCCAGTTAATAATTTACCAATAACTGTTGAAATAATAAAAATTATTAGGATTAAAGAAAGTAATTTATCGCTTTTAAAAATCCCATTTGGTTACATAGTTGTTGATTTTAATAATGATACAAAAGTTGATATTTAATTTATATAAAAATACTTACATATATTAGACAGATTAACTTGTAGTTACCAATTAATATAATTTTATTATAGTTTAAGCGGTTATATAAAGTATTTAAGAAGGCGAATTAAAATAATATTTGTACAATAAAGTTATAATGTATAAAAACTATTATAACTTATGAAATTATAATTAATAAATTAAATACGGTTTTTAATAATATTGAAAAAATGATATGTGGTTTTGTTGAAAAATATCTATAAAATTAAAACTAGATAAATGAGACTATTTTTATAAAAAGTTTTTATGAAATTGTGTCAATTGTGTCAATTATATCATAGGGCATTTCGGCCAACAAGACAAGCACTTGGCTTTCGTGTACAAAGCACACCTTGATAGGTATGTACACTGTTTCTCTATTAAAATATGGAGAATGTATTCTTGCGACACACCAAAAGGACATTGGTTCTCCTGCTAGAACATGCATGTGGTTGAATAGACCATTAAAACGGTTCATGGTTTGAGGTCCAATGCCGGGTTTGCAACGATTAATCTCCCTTTGATGAGCGGATGGCTCTCCAAGTACTGGTGATGGCATTGCGTGACCCTTGATACTTGCGTCTCTATAGGTTATAGTAAACAAGGGGTCGACTGCAAACCCAGAACTAATTAGAGCGGAAGAAATTAGGTCTGATTGTTCTCTGATAAATTCAGGAGACGACATTGCGTTAGTTGACTTTATTCCACTGTCTGTGGAAACTCTAATCGAGGATGGACGGTGAGTGTCCATGATGAGAGTAGTTAGAATGGAGTGGTTGGCGACAATAGGATATTAATTCGAATGAAGGATTAAAGGTCTTCCAATATATTTATTTTTTCAAATTTTTATTATATAAAAACTAGTCTCTGACTCCTCCTAAATCTGCAAACATTACTCTTATTTTATTGATTTTAACAAATGCATCATTTTGAGCAATAGCATCTTGTTGCTTTTTTTTAGCCCATTGAAACATTTGAAGTCCATCGCAAACATGTTGGCGTATCTCATGATCGCGTATCTCATGTTGACGTATCTCATCATAACGTATCTCGTGTTGCTGTATCTCATCATCACGTGTCTTATGTTGACCTATCTTATGTTGAGACTGATATGTTTGAAATATGAGAAACTGGATAATATCATCCTCAGATGACGTCATAGATAAAACGCGAATAACATCTTTATATTGGTCTTCTTTATTGACACGCATAATTTTTAATTTGCAACTTGGATTAGCAAGGGGTGCATTAATCATGTTAAACAACTTTTGGCAAACTGTACGCATATTTATTCTTGAGAAAACACAATTACAATTACAACCATAATTGTCAAAACTACAACCGATGTTAATCAGCTTCATTCCACGAAATATCTCGGAACTTGTTAGAGGAATATCTTTTACAATATGTTCAACAATTCTTAAGAATTCTGACATTTCTGATGCAGTATAATCGTCGATACCATACATTGTATTATGGACTGGGAATTTATTTGATTATTATGGATTTATTTAACAGTTATTTATTTCAATTTTTTACTATAGACTAAAATATATAATATTTGAATAAGACAAAATCATATATTTTTATATATACTATATATATCAATGAGTAAAGTACCTCCAGAATTAGAAAATCCAATTGATATGTTTTATTTAAATATGTGTGATAAAGTATCACCAACTTTTTATAATTATGGTTTTACACCAAATATGATTACAACAATTTCATTATTAAGTACGATTATTGTAATTCTTTTACTACTGACTGCAAATTATATATTGGCTGCCATATTTGTATTGATTGCTTATTTTTTTGATTCACTAGATGGATATTATGCACGTAAATATAATATGACAAGCAAATTTGGTGCAGCATATGATAGTTTTACAGATAATTGTGGTCTTATTGCTATTTTAATAACAATGTATTATATTAATCCAACTAAATTTTACCATGTGGTACCTGTTATTATTATTGCTTGGCTGTTAGCTTTAATGCAAATTGGATGTCAAGATTTATATTTTGGTAAAAATGAAGACCATATATCGTTTTTCTGTAAAAATTTATGTATTGCAAAAAAAGATGATAAAAATGATTTATATAATAAATTACAATATGTTAGATTTTTTTCATTTGGAACATTTACTTTAATAGTTGCATTATGTATTCTTTACTATAAGTTTTAAGTCTATTAATTATAATGTCAAATAATTATAATAACTTTAATAAAAATTTATTATGCTTAATATAAACGCTGGCGTGGACTAATAATAAATTCTAAGATGGTGGCTTAGAATTGATAGTTCATGGTATAAGTATTTTAGTAGAATATATATTAAATGCAAAATTTTTTAATATATAATATATATATATATGGATACTAACGGTATTAATAGTGATTGTTCTCGCTATGGATTAAGAAGAAAGCCAGAATGTGATACAGAAGAATATGGTGGTGCTTATCAAGTTATGAATCTGAGAAATTATTTAGTTCACCAACAAAGTATTAGCCCAGATTTAAGACTTACATTATCAAGTGATGGCGAAAAAAGATATGTGCATTTATTTAGAAGTTGTGAATTTAGAGATACCTCTATTATTGATGATAGAGGTACATATGATGATGAATGGACTAAATTAAAATCGGGTGCAAGGCGTTCGTCATTTCCTTTTATGGATAAGTTACCACATATTGCTGATGAGAGGGACCGTTTAGGTGCTGAGCCTGGTATAGGTATAAATGTAGGTTTAAATATATCAGTTCCTCTAAATTATTTGGAAGGAAGAATAACTTCTGATGGCATCAATAAATTACATAGTGATAATTCTGTAAATTATCCATCTCCCTATACAAAATATTATTTTGATAATTATGCTTTTAATTATAATAAGATACAAAACGCAATGAGAGTAGGCAGGGCATACATATATGAATTAAAGGTAGAAATATCGGATGAAATAATGGTTTGTGCTATTAACGGAAATTGTACTTGGAATCAAATTACCTGTGATAAGAAAACAAGTGATGAATATCACTTAATTGGACATACAGTACCAAATAAGGAAATGAATATTTTAGCAAAATGTCCTTACATAATTCACAAAAGAACGTTATATAAATTAAATTTAATAACTGGAGAACCTCAAATTATTAGTGAAGAAGAGATATTAAATGTTTCAAAAAGTGCTAGTAATTACAGAAACAAATACTTGAAATATAAAAATAAGTATTTAGAACTTAAAAAAATAATTAACAGTAAAGAATGAAAAAATTGAAATTTTTAACTATTGATTAATTGAATAATTATTTTATACATTAACTCTATAATATTATATAATATGAATTCTACCAATATTACTTTTATCCATAAAGAATCTCGTGAGAACTTGTCAGTTTTAATAAAGGAAATCAATGAGTTTTCATCACAAAACTCATTGATTGTTTGTGGTTTAATAGATATTCGCTCAAATGGTAATATAACTTTAATTTCTAATAATGAACTACAAAGTAAAACTTTTGATAATGAAATAAATAGTATATTTGAAAAATATAATATAAGTAAGATTGAATTTTCTTCCAGTATAAACACTCAACTTCCAATTTTTCAAAAAATTATTCTATTTAACGACAATATTTAATAATTATTTTCAAAAATTTTATGAAAAAATTAATCCCTGCAAAAATCAATTTTTACTTTTTAATTAACATTATACAAAATAAAAAGTGCATTAGATTACATAATTAAATAAAATTGTTTAATATATATACTTTTATTTTTATCTTTTAATAAATTTATCTCTAATATATGGGCTTTAAAAAGTATATCAGTTGACTATAATATCAAATGACTTGACTGATATACTTTTTATACCCCTATTTAAAGACAAATCATTAAAAACAAATATAAAAAAGTATAGTTATCTACTATATTATTTAATTATGTAATCTAATGCACTTTTTATTTTTTCTAATTCTATTAGTATTATTATTTTTTTATATTATACTATAAGATGATAGCTATGCAAGAATTTTCAAAAGTGAATGCAAAACAAGCATCTGACATAGCCAGATTCACAGATTATTGGTACTTTAAACCATTGGTAGAATGGATAAGATCTCAATATGGTGAGACTTACCCAGAGATTGGAGAGGGTGATGATATACGCTTAGATGTTTCTAGGCCTCCTGACTCTTGGTTCTATATGTATTGAGTAGATAATTACTTATTTAATCAAAACATCTTTTTTTATAAATTAACTTATTAAATGAGCAAATATATATATATAAAATATATTATAAAAATTATTTATGACCTAACATATAACAAAAATTAAAAGCAGTTAAAGTAGTTAAAAATCCAGATGTACTGTCTTATATTAATTTTAACCCACTGTTTAGAATTAATATAAACGCTAGGGACTAATAATAAGAAGTGGGTTAAAATTAATATAAGATGGTATGTAATTTAATAATAAATTGTTATTATTATTAAATAATCAAAATATAGGATAAGATAATTTACTATTCTAAAGTAATTTTATATTGTGCGACATCATAATTTTTTAATCCAAATATATTAAATATTTTATAAATAATACTGATATTATAAAATTTAGCTACTTGTTCGACAGTCATTGAATCCAATAATTCAAATTTTACTTTCATTTTATTAACAGATGCCAAATTATCAAATTCATTTTTAACTATAATGCGTCCAAAATCAATCGTAGTTATATATTTTAATTTTGGTTTTATAAATTGCGTAATAAATTGTGGATTTTCTGCTAAATTATTAATAAATATTATTTTTCCTCCTTCTTTTAATAAAGAAGTTTTTATATGAGATGATACTCGGATTAAAAATTCAGGAGATAATAGGGGAGCGGATTCTGAAAAAATAACATAATCAAACTTTTCATTAATTTCCATTGTAAAGATATCGCCATATTTTAAATCTATTTTGCTCGCCAAAGAATTAGAATTTATTTTATCTTGAAATTTACCAATTGCGAATTTATTTATATCTATACCCGTTATCTTGTGCTTTGATTTTAAAATTAAATTTATTGTATCTATATTCTTATAACAAATGCCAGAACCACATCCAAAATCTAATATGTTTGAGGATTCTGGAATTTCCTTTAATACAGAATAAAATAATTTTGGTGTTGATAATGGAAATTTTTTATTGCCAAACATTGATTCATATATTTGGATTTTTTTAATTTTCCATTCTATACTAATTAGCATTATCAAATTAAAAATTAATTGTTTAACACGAAGTATAGTCCAGTAAATAAAAAGAAACAAATTATAATAAAATCTTTCAAAAGAATCTATGTTTCGATTATCAACTTCTTGACTAATATAATTAATATAGTTTGTTATCATATTATTGAAGATATTGGTTATTAGCAATATCTTGCTATATAAAAATGTCCATAATTGTTGAAGATATTTATTCATATTTTACTATAATATTATATAAATTTTTTCTTTATATAATATTAACATTTTATAAAAAATTGATATTTATAAAATATATTAATATATATAATACTATACTTATTTTATCTATAATATGGACTTTTCAGACGGTAAATTAGAATTAGTATTGGGTACAATGTTTTCTGGTAAAACAACTTATATGTTATCCAAAATAGCATTTTTCGCGGATTTAGGATTTAAAATTCTTTATATTAATATTGAGTTTGACAATAGAAGTGATAATTCATTTTCAACACATAATCCATTTTTAAATTCAAAAGAATATAGCAAGAAAGGAAATATTGAAAAAAATGTTACGATGATTAAAACAAAAGAATTGTCAAATGTTCAATTTGAAGAATATGATATTGTATTAATAGACGAAGCTCATTTCTTTGATGATTTAGTTGAATTTACTCATAAATTATTAGATAATAAAAAATATATTATCGTCGGTTCATTAATAGCAGATTTTAAAGGAAATAAATTTGGAAAAACAATAGAACTTATTCCCATATGTGATGAAGTTCATAGATTACAAGCATATTGTGGATTATGTGCAAAAAATAAAAAATGCAGAGTTGCTATTTATTCTAAAAGAATGTCTGAATGTAAAGATACTGTTGAAATAGGGGGGTCTGAAAAATATGTTCCAGTATGTAGAGAACATTATAGTGATTAAATATGTTTATTGTATTATTAAATAAAATTAATTAATGTTAATATTTCGATTTGTAAATGATATTTTTTTTATAATGTTAAATATATAATAAATGGTATTTAGTATAAATTTATTTAATTATTTTGTATATGGTCAATTTGGAGGAAAAAAAAACAATGAAGCAAAATGGGAAAGTTTTTCACATAATGGAGTTTTATTTCCAGAACCATATGAACCTCACAAAATACCTCTTTTATATAATGGAAAGAGAATTAATTTAGATCCAGAATCTGAAGAATACGCAACAATCTATGCTAAATTTACAGGAACCGAATACTTAAATAACAAAATATTTAAAAAAAATTTCTTTTCAGATTGGAAAATTTATCTTAAAAAGGCCGGTTTAAACGAAATAACAGAACTTGAAAAATGCGATTTTTCATTAATATATGATTATATCGTTAAACATAAAGAAGAAAAACAAAATTTAACTAAAGAAGAAAAAGAAAAGCTAAAGAAAGAAAAAGATAAATTAGAAGAAAAATTTAAAACTGCAAAAGTAGATGGCAAAGAACAATCAACAGGTAATTTTAGAATGGAACCTCCCGGAATTTTTCTTGGTCGCGGATGTCATCCTAAAGCTGGTAAAATTAAAAAAAGAATATTTCCTGAAGATATAACATTAAATATAGATAAACGGTGTCCTGTTCCAGAATTGCCTAAATTTTATAAAGATAGAAAGTGGGGTAAAATTATTCATGACAATACTCTGGAATGGTTAGCAAGTTGGAAAGATACAATTACAGGAAAAGTAAAATATGTCTGGTTGGGTGCAAAATCCGATTTTAAGGCAAAATCAGATTTAAACAAGTTTGAAACTGCAAGAAAACTTAAAAGTCAAATTGGAATGATTAGAAAGACCAATTATGAAAATATAACACAATCAAATGATAGAAAGACTA
Organism: Kapaibacterium sp. (SeqCode); assembly: GCA_041688685.1. Lineage (GTDB taxonomy): Bacteria > Bacteroidota > Ignavibacteria > Kapaibacteriales > UBA2268 > JBDNHS01. The sequence goes on along the minus strand of JBDNHS010000215.1, from coordinate 856 downwards.
AACAATTAGGTTGTGCTTTATATTTAATTGATAATTTAGCTTTAAGAGTTGGTAATGAAAAAGGTGACGATGAAGCGGATACTGTGGGCGTGTGTTCTCTTAGAGTAGAACATATAAGTTTTTTATCAGATTCTAAAATTAAATTAGATTGTTTAGGTAAGGATAGTGTTAGATATGTAAATACTGTAAAAATTGATGATAATGTTTATTCTGCTATTTTGTCATTTACTAAAGATAAAAAAAAAACAGACGATTTATTCGAATTAATTAATCCTACAATGTTAAATATATATCTTAAATCAATGATGGAAGAACTTACTGCTAAAGTATTTAGAACGTTTAATGCAAGTTTTTTATTCCAAAATGAAATATCTTCTATTGCTTCAAAATTTGATAAATATAAAGATGATGATAAATTAAATGTATTGTTAGATATGTATAATAAAGCCAATGTTAAAGTAGCAATGTTATGCAATCACCAAAAAAATGTTTCAAAATCTTTTAATGAACAACTGGAAAAAATGGACGATAAAATTGATGAATTAATGAAAAAAGAAAAAGAATTACAACAAGACAAAGATAAAAATAAGGATAAACTTAAAAAAATGGAAATGAAAGTAAGAGATGCTAAAAATAAAAAAGAACTTAAAATGGAATTAAAAAATCTTTCACTTTCTACTTCAAAAACTAATTATATTGACCCTAGAATAACTATCGCATTCCTTAAATTTCACGATATCCCGATGGAAAAAGTATTTTCACAGGCTTTAAGAGATAAGTTCTTTTGGGCTATGGACGTCGATAAACAATGGAGTTTTTAAAAACCAATTATTAGTCTATAGTAGCGTTTATATTA
>JBDNHS010000214.1:0-8812 GCA_041688685.1 Kapaibacterium sp. (SeqCode) | reverse complement strand
GAAATTACAACTATATTAATAACTATATTTATGAATGTATTTAGTTTGTAATTTTAGGTAAAAAGAGATAAAATGAAAGCAAAAATTTCGTACATAGTTACAGCAAAAGTACCAGACAATCTAAAAAATCTAATAGAGATAGCTCATAACTATTGGTGGTGTTGGGATAGAGATGGGAAAGATATATTTAGTAAAATTGACCCAAAACTTTGGAATAAAGTTACTCACAATCCAATATTAATGATAAATACTGTTGATATCAAGAGATTAGAGGAGTTGTCAAATGACCAAGAATATGTTTTATTTGTAAATTCTGAACATGAAAGATTGAATAAATATCTTACTCAAAATAGATATTATCAAAATAATTACTCAGATGTCAAAGGTTCTATAGTGTATTTTTCTACTGAATATGGAATACACGAAAGTTTTCCTAATTACTCTGGCGGTTTGGGTATATTATCAGGCGACCATCTAAAAAGTAGTAGCGATTTGGGTTTGCCAATGGTGGCAATTGGATTATTATACCAACAAGGATACTTTAAGCAAAAAATAAATGCAAGCGGTTGGCAGACTGAAATATATAATTACAATGATTTCTACTCAATGCCACTTAAAATCACAAAAATAAATGGCGAAAATTTAATAATAGAAATCGAAACTGCTGATATCACAATTTTTGCTCAAGTGTGGGAATTAAATGCTGGTAGGGTTAAGTTGTATTTATTGGATACAAATATCAACAAAAATACTGACCCTGAAATCAGAAAATTGACTGACCAACTTTATGGTGGTAATAGAGAAACGAGAATTTTACAAGAAATAGTATTAGGAATTGGTGGAGTAAGGGTATTAAGAAAATTGGGAATTAGAGCCTCTGCATTTCATATTAATGAAGGTCACGCTGCTTTTGCACTTTTGGAAAGAACAAAGTATTTGATGGAAGACCATAACATTGACTTTTGGACAGCTGTGAATTTGACAAAAGCAGGAAGTTTGTTTACAACCCACACTCCAGTACCTGCGGGAAATGAAGTATTCAAAAAAGAACTTATAATAAAATATATCGGACATTTTGTAAATAGATTGCATATTTCAATAGATGATTTATTAAAATTGGGTATGATTGGAGAAGCCAAAGATAATGACCATTTCTCAATGACAATACTTGGGCTTCGTTTAACTAATTACAGGAATGGAGTTAGTAAACTTCACGGAGAAGTATCAAGGAAAATGTGGTCTTCATTATGGTCAAAATTTCCATTAGAGAATATTCCAATTGGTCATATTACAAATGGTATTCATACACTTACTTGGTTATCAAGAGAATTTGCTGAGTTGTTTGATAAATATTTGGACAATAATTGGAGAGATAACATTGATGACGACAAAACTTGGGAAAAAGTACAAAATATACCAAACGAAGAAATATGGAGAGAAAAACAAAGAAGAAGAACTAAATTAGTTCAATTCGTTAGAGATTATATCTCCAAACATCAAAAACATACTTTGTCTGCTGAACAAATATTAAATCTAAGTAGTTTTCTAAATCCAGATGCACTTACTATTGGATTTGCAAGAAGATTTGCAACTTATAAAAGGGCAACACTTTTATTCAGTGATATAGATAGACTGAAATCAATATTATTCAATGTTGAGAAACCAGTACAAATAATTATATCTGGTAAGGCACATCCAAATGATACAGCAGGTAAAGAAAGCATACAAAGCATAATTACTAAAATCAAAGAAAACGGACTTGAGAAACACATTATTTTTATAGAAAATTACGATATGATTATAGCCCGTATGTTGATAAAAGGTTGTGATGTGTGGCTAAATAATCCTATTAGACCTTTGGAAGCAAGTGGAACCAGTGGAATGAAAGCAGGTCTGAATGGTACTCTTAATTTTAGTGTGTTAGATGGCTGGTGGGATGAGTCTTACACAGGCGAAAATGGATTTCCTATTGGAGATGGAGAAGAGTCAGAAGATTATGAAGTATTGGCAGAAAGAGAATCTAAATATATGTATGATATTTTAGAAAAATCCATCATTCCAAAATTCTATGATAGAAATAGTAATCGTATTCCAGATGATTGGGTGAGATATATGAAAAATAGTATAGAAACGATAAGTGGCAAATTCTCTACAAATAGGATGGTCAAAAATTATACAGATAATTATTATGTGAATGCGATTAGAGAGTTTAATAAATTAGACCAAAATCCACAAGCAATTGTTGGTTATAAAGAATGGAAAGATAAAGTCCTTCAGAATTGGGGTTTAGTTAATATTAATAGCATTTCTTCTACTAATTTGGAGAAGATAAATTTTGGTGATGAAATTATTTTCGAGGCTGAGATTGAATTAGCTGGACTTCATCCAAATGACGTGAAATTGGAAGCAATTAATGGTTTGATTGATGCCGACGGTAATATGTATGATTTGCAATATCTTGAGTTGAATTATATTAGTAATATTGGAAGCATTTATTATTATAAAAATAATATCCAATCTAATAGGTCTGGTAAGCAAGGTTTAAATTTTAGAATTATACCAAATAATGAATACCTAATTAATCCACAAGATATGTATATTTGTAAATGGTATGAATAAATATAAAAAGTAAAATAACATATAAATATTAACGTTTACTTAAGATAAAGTACTTTTAATGACATATTATTCATATACTTTTATCAGAAAATACAATACGAAAGCCAAATTTATAAATTATTACACAAAAAATGGTAATGTAATTAAATTTATAGAGAAAATTAATTTAATGAAAAAAGTTGTAAATATCATATTTATAGCTTTTTCATTAACTATTATACTCAGTGCCTGTACCCAATTATCATCTTTTAGTGATTTTACTACTTACTTCAACACCTATTATAATGCAAATAGGTTAATGAACGAAGCCGAAGACGAGTTCGGTTACTTTGATGAAAAACTAAGAATTACCCCAAGAGTAATTGTACCAACCCCAGAAATTTTTAATCCAAATTTTGTACCAAATGGACCTCCTCCATTTATGGATGAGTTTATCATCAAACAATTCAAAAGACAGCCAGTAGTTGTCAAATTAGATTCGATAATTATCAAAGGCTCTAAAATACTTAGCACTTCTCCAAAAGGTGAGTATGTTCAAAAGTCTCTATTCTTGATGGCTAAAACCTATTTCTATAGAGAAGAGTGGCTAAACTCACAGGTAAAGTGTGGTGAATTGATTGATATTTATCCTGACGGCGATATGTCTCCTGATGCACATCTATTATATTCAAAAACTTTATTAATAGAAAGAAAGTTTATTCAAGGCAAAATGATGCTTTCGAGAACTGTTGATATTGCTTGGTACAAAAAAAGGTATGATATACTTTCAGAGGCGTTTAGACTACAAGCAGAACAATCACTATACGAAAAGAACTTAGAAGGTGCATTGAGACCATATTATCAAGCAATAACTCAGACAAGTGATAATGAAATGAAAGCTAAATGGCAATTAGATTTGGCTGCATTATTATATAGACTTGGATATTTCGAAAAAGCAGAATCTGAATTTGCGAAAGTATTAAACTACAAACCAGATTATTTGGGTAAATTTGAGTCTAAATTATATAGAGCAGCAAGTTTGAATAGACTCAAAAAGTTTGATTTAGCAAATGATATTTTAGATGATATTGAAAATGATGGCAAATTTACTGAATGGAAAGGATTTACTTATGCTGAAAGATTGCAAAGTATGAGAATCAAATCAAATTTAGACTCTTCTTCAAATAAAAAGAAATTAATTAGTGAATTAGATAGTGCCGAAAAGTTTGCTGACACAGCTTATATTGGCAATAATTTAATCCAATGTTACTACTTTGATAGAGGTATGGATTATTATCAAAATAACGAATATAATAAAGCTGCAAAGTATTTTGTTAGAGTTCAGGGCGCCAAAACTCCTGTAAGTAATACTGCAAGAGACTTATTCAAGGCAATAACCGAACTCGAAGAAAGGTATGTCTGGATTGCACCAACGATGAATAAAATTGAAGAAGGTGCAATGCCAAACGATACTGTTGCTTATCAAACTTCTTCTTATTTATTTGAAATGAGTAGAACTCACGAATTATTAAAAAACAAAGATTCGGCTGTTTATTATAGTAAATTAAGTTACGAAATATCACCCAAAAGTAATCAAAAATCTGCAAGATTTCTGTATGCTTATTCGAGGTTAATTAAAGCAACTGACCCGTTGTTATCTGATTCTTTGTATGAAGTGTTAGCAAACAATTATATGGGGACTGAATACGGAGACGAAGCAGCAAGGGTATTGGGATTTACCAAAGAATTTAAAATTGACCCAGTCGAAGAGTTATTTACTTCCGGCTCAAGTAATAGAATAAATGGAAATTTTGAATATGCGAACAAACAATTCCTAAAAATATATAATGAATACCCAAATAATCCATTAGCTCCAAAATCACTTTACACAATTGGCTGGACATTTGAGAATCACATAAAAGACAAAGATAGCACTTTCTATTATTATAATTTATTAATACAGAAATATCCTACTTCAATCTATGCACTGGATATCAAAAGTTCTACTGAGTTTTATGCAGTTGTTCAAGCGAATGGTGGCGAAGTGCCTGACAGTCTAAAATTAACTAAAAAAGAAATTGATAAAATTAATATTGATGATACGGCAAAAAGATATGAAGAAATAAGAAAAGAGTTAGAAATTAAAAATGCGGCACAAAAAGAACAAAATGAAAAAAGTGGGTTCGATGATTTCTTAGATCCTACTAAATTATTTGAACAAACGAAAAAAATGCTAAACGACCAGCTAAATACTATACAATCAGCACCGGACTCATTGCTGAATAGTTTACCTAAATTACCTTCATTGGATTCATTGGGAAGTTTATCAATTCCAACTTTTACTCCAAATGGAGGTGGCAGTAGCAATAAGCCACCAGATAATGGTAACGGAGAAAGTGGTGCTAATTCAGACTCAACAAAAACGAAACAGCCAATAATAATTGAACCAAAAAAGAAATGATTTTTTTTCTAACAATTACAAAGAATATAAGTATTATTTATTATTATTGTTTCGAATTTGATTATAATCTAAAGGGATTTTTATAAAAAATGATGAACCAACACCTTCTTCAGAAGTAAAATATAACTCTCCTGACAATTTTTCTACTAATTCTTTTGATGCAATAAGTCCGAATCCATTGCCTTTTTCTTTGTTGGTTCCTATTGTAGTTGTTTTGACATCCCAATTAAAAATATTACCTTTAACTAAATTGGACATCCCAACACCATAATCTTTAATTTCAAAGATTACAAATTCGATTTCATTATCAACTTCATTGTCAGTTTTATTTATATTTTTTTCAAACTTATAATTAATGTCAATACCATTATTATTTGAGAATTTGATTGCATTACTAATTAAATTTCTAAACAAAAAGTCAATAATATTTTGATCTGAATTGATAGTAAAATCTTTATCAATATTATTTTCAATATTAATGTTTTTAGACTTTAATTGTGTGGCGAATATATTTATTTTATCATCTACTATGTAATATGGATAGATTTTACTTATGCTCAGATTTTCTTGTTCTAATTGTGAAAGAGACCAAGATAGAAGATTTTCCATAAGTTTAATTGTTGATTCTACACCTTTTTGCATATCATTAAGTATCATATCATTTTCACTTTTATCAATCATATCATTTTCAAGTAGATAAAGATAATTGTTTAGATTAGATAGCGGAGTACGTAAATCGTGAGACAATATAGAAATCAATTTTTTATTTAATTTATTTGCTTTTGTTAGTTCGGCTGCCTGTTGTTGAATTAATAAGTAATTATTAGCAAGGATTTTGCTATTAATTCTAAGTTCCAAATTTTTAATTACTTGTTTGGCTAAGGTTTCTAATGCAAATAATTGATTATCTGTTAAAGTATTTGGCTTTGTATCTATGACACATAAAGTGCCAAGTGCAAAATTATCACTTGTAATCAAAGGGAAACCGGCGTAAAATCTAATATCAGGCGAGTCTGTTACTAATGGATTATCGAAGAATCTTTCGTCTTTCGTTGCATCATTTACTACCAATACTTTTTTGTCATCTATAGCGTGGGCACAGAATGCCCATTCTCTTGGAGTTTCACGAGCAGCTAATCCTACTTTTGCCTTGAACCATTGTCTCTTGTCATCAATCAAAGAAATTAATGAAATAGGTGTTCCACAGATAAATGAAGCTAATTTAACAATATCGTCATAATCTTCTTCTTCTGGTGTATCCAAAATATTAAATTCGATTAATTTATTTAATCGTTCTCTTTCTGATTCTATGAATGGTATTGATATCATAAATATAATTTACTAAATGATTTAAATTTTTATAATTTCTACTTTTAAATAGACGAACAATTTTAATTATATTATTGAAAATAACGAAATATGTATTTTATAAATTTATTTGCTATTATTCAAATATATTCTTTCTTTTGTTTTTATTCCCATTACAAAATCAGAAGTTTGCATTTTTTTCTTGCCTTCCAACTGTAACTCCAATATTTCCAACAATCCATCTTGACACTTTACATAAAGTTTTTTGTGATTAATTATAATTTCTCCATTTATGAGTACCTCAATATTGGCGAAATCTTGCGATTGTTCAACGTTTTTGGCTCTGAATATTTTTAGCAGTTTACCATCTAAGTATGTTCTTGCACCTGGGAAGTACGAAAGCCCATTGATAAAACACCTTGTTTTATCTTTTGTATTATTCCAATCAATAAAACTGTCGTTCGCAAAAACTTTTGGTGCTTTTGTAGCCAATTCATCATTTTGATTTATAGCTGTATAATTTCCATTTAATAATAATTGAATTGTTACGATTGCCAAATCAGATGCTTTAACTTTTAGGTCATCGTATAATTCTGATGCAATTGTGGTTTCTGTAATTTGAGTTTTGCATTGAAGCAAAATATTACCAGTATCAACTTTATTATTTAGAATAAATGAAGTAAGTCCAGTAATGCTTTCACCATCAATAATAGCTCTATTGATTGGTGCTGCACCTCTGAATTTAGGCAACAAACTACCGTGAATATTAAATGTAGCAATTTGTGCTAATTCAAATATCTCTTTTGGTAATATTTTAAACGCTACTACACAAATTATATCTGGATTTAGATTTTTTATTTGTTGAATAAATGTTTCATCTTTTAAATTTTCGGGCTGCAAAATTTCAATTTGTCTTTGTTCTGCTTCTATTTTTACTTCCGAAGGTGTTAATTTCAGTCCACGCCCTTGGGGTTTGTCTGGAATAGTTACAACTAAATCTACTCCAAAAATATCATCAATAGATTGAAGTATAGGTACAGCAAAATCTGGAGTACCCATAAAAACAATTTTTAGTTTGGTGTTTATGCCGTCTTGTTTATTTGCTTTATAGATTTCTTTAAGTTTGAGTTTACTTGCCTCAGAAATTATTTCTTCATTCATTTCAAAAATTGTTTTGTTCACCTTTTATCCATTTTATAATATCTAATAATAATTGTAATCAAATAAAGAAATAAAGCACATTACAGCAAATTACAACTTAACTCCTGTACTGCCAAAACCACCCTCACCTCTTACTGTTTCGTCCAAATTATCTGTTAATTCCCAATTTATCTTTTCGTATTTATTGAATACCAATTGAGCAATTCTATCACCAAATTTAACGATAAAATCTTCATCGCCCAAATTAGCTAATATTATCTTGACCTCGCCTCTATAATCAGAGTCTATTGTTCCAGGGGAATTAAGGCAAAACACCATATTTTTGGCAGCTAATCCACTTCTCGACCTTACTTGACATTCGTAGCCATTCGGAATTGCAATAGCAATGCCAGTAGGTATTAATTTCAACTTACCACTTGGAATTAATATATCTTCTAAACTTGCCGAACAAATATCCAAACCAGCAGAACCTTCTGTTTGATATTTGGGCATATTACTTATTAATTGATTTTGGAACCCTTCTTCTAAACTGTTTTCTAAGATTTTTATTTTTACATTCATTATTATTCTTTTCTTTATTTTAGTATATTTTGAATTAGTACATATAATTAATTCAAAAATAATGGAATTTATACTAATAAATATTAAAAAATAGATAATTATTGAAATCTTTTACTTTAAAAATAAATTTATCTTTTTTTTTATTGATTTTATTCGTAATTTTGTATTCAATTATTTCAAGCAAATAATTAAATATAAAAAGAATTAGATTATTCTATTGCTGATGTATCTAAGTCTTAATTGGAGGGATGGCCGAGTGGCTGAAGGCAACGGTTTGCTAAACCGTCGTAGGGACAAAATCTCTACCGCGAGTTCGAATCTCGCTTCCTCCACACTAAAAAAAGGTTACTTTGTTAAGTAACCTTTTTTTGTTTCAAGTCAATGTTGCAATAATAATTCAAACCTCATTCTGTTGTAATTACATTAGTTACTTTAACAAAAGTTGTAATTATATTTTTGCAAGTTTGGCAAACTTCAACATCAATGTTTTTTTGCCAAAATCATCAAATCTAACATAAACTTTCTTTTGTTCGCCAACTCCAATAAATCCAGTAATAGTACCATTCCCAAAACTATTGTGTTTTACTCTTTGTCCATTTTTAAAATCTGGCACATCTGCTACAACTTGAGAATAATTATCGTCATTATCTCTAACTTGAGAATAGTTATAAGATTTGTTTGTCTGATTATAATTACTGAAAGGTGATTTGTTGCTACCAAACT
>JBDNHS010000213.1:0-8970 GCA_041688685.1 Kapaibacterium sp. (SeqCode) | reverse complement strand
TTATGGACAGACAAACTGGACGTAATATGATAATGGCTTCTACCGAAGGTGGAGTTGAAATCGAAGAAGTTGCAGAGCATACACCTGACTTAATTCTAAAAGAATGGATTGACCCAAATATTGGATTCCAAGGATACCAAGCAAGAAGATTAGGTATTGGTCTTGGTTTATCAGGCGAAGCTTTCAAAAACTTTGTAAAATTTATTGGTAATTTAGTAACTGCTTACTTAGATATGGATTGTTCTATGTTAGAAATTAATCCATTGGTATTAACTAAAGATAATCAAATAATTGCCTTAGATGCAAAAGTAGATTTTGATGATAATGCTCTTTTCAGACATCCAGATTTATTGGAATTAAAAGATATAGACGAAGAAGAGCCTTTGGAAGTAGAAGCTTCTAAATACCAATTAAACTACATTAAATTAGACGGAAACGTTGGTTGTATGGTTAATGGTGCTGGACTTGCTATGGCTACAATGGATATGATTAAACAAGCTGGTGGAAGTCCGGCAAATTTCTTGGACGTTGGTGGTGGGGCTAATGTCGAAAGAATTGCTAACGCATTTAGAATTATGTTAAGTGATGTAAATGTGAAAGCAGTATTTATCAATATCTTTGGTGGTATAGTAAGATGCGATAAAGTGGCTGATGGTATAGTTCAAGCTCTTAAAACTGTAAAAGTTGATATTCCTGTTATCGTTAGATTGGACGGTACAAGAGCAGAAGAAGGTGCCGAAACTCTTAAAAATTCTGGTATGACTTTCTTAGTTGCACGTAACTTCAATGATGCTGCTGCTCAAATTTCTACTGTTTTTAATTAATCATAAGTATCTTAAAAAAAAAGGATTATTGACAATTTCAATAATCCTTTTTTTGTTTTTATATTTTTGTTTTTATACTTTTATATCAATTAAGTTGTTTCTATAAAATTATATCTTTAAAGTTATATCTTTGAAATCATAACTATGAAAAAATACATATACCCAATTTTATTATTTGTAATTACATTTATCGTTTATAGTTTTACAACTGCTCCAGATGTAATGTTTACTGATAGTGGCGAACTAAGCTCAGCTGCTGCGACACTTGGAGTGTCGCACCCAACTGGTTATCCTTTATTTACAATTTTGGGCTTTCTTTGGTCAAAGCTGCCGATGGGTGTGAGTATAATATTACAAATGAATTTATTTTCTGTATTTTGGGCTGCATTATCTTCAATAATTATATATTTAATTTCCAATTTAGTAATTGAAAACTATTCACTGTTTAAAATTGAGAATAACAATACAAACAGCAAAAATAGTAAAAACTCACTTTCAAAAACTAAAGAGAATAAAAAACTCAAAAAAAATACAATTATAACTGAAATTTTAGTTAATAATGAAAATAAAAATGTTAATGAAGTTGATAATGTGATTGATAGTATCCATTCTAATCCAACTAATATAAATTTATTTAGTTTTTTGATTTCATTATGTTTTTCATTTTCGCTTACTCTTTGGGCACAAACAACATCAATTGAAGTATATACACTCCACTTTTTTATGTTTTCATTAATTTACTATTTTATTTTGCAAATTTATATTCAATATAAGCAAAACATCAACTATATTAATAACTTGTATTTACTGAGTTTTCTGATTGGATTGAGTTTTACAAATCACTTATCGACTGTGCTTATAATTCCTGGGGTTCTGTATTTTTATTTTTTTATACTTAATGATACAAATATCACAGCTAAATTAAAGCAATTCCCTAAGATTGTGGTATTTTTGTTGCTCGGATTGTCGGTTTATTTGTATTTACCAATTAATAGTGCCAATGACCCGTTATTTAATTGGGGTGAGGTATCAGATTCATTTTACAAGTTTTATTACCATATATCTGGTAAACAATACCAAGTATGGCTTTTTTCGGATAGTGCAGTATTTTGGAGTAATATTGGGAAGTTCTTTACATTGTTACCTATTCAATTTGGAATTATTGGTTTTATAGTTATTTTATTTGGATTATCTACTTTATTCAAAATGAATAAATCTATTTTTTTATTTTTGATTATAAATTTCTTTGTAAGTTTAATTTATGTTTGTGGTTATACCATTCACGATATTGATTCTTACTTTTTGACTCCATTATTTCCGTTGTTTATAGTTTTTATATTTGGAGTTACTCATTATATTTTCATATCAAATATACCAATCAATTCTACTACATCAAATAACTCAAAAAAATCAAAATTTATTATTGGCTTTTTGTCATTAATTCTTGTAATTAATTTTACAATTAATTACAATATTAACAATCAAAATGACAACTATTTGGTCAAAGATTATACAATGAACCTAACTCAGAACTTAGAACCAAAAGCGATTATTATTACAGCTCAATGGGATTATTTTGTTTCTGCCTTTTGGTATTACCAAAAAATAACTGGCTACAGAGCCGAAATAGTATTAATCGAAAAAGAACTTTTGAGACGCACTTGGTATTACAAACATCTCGAAAAATGGTATCCTAAGGTTTATAATAATTCTAAAACTGAAATAGATGATTTTTTAGTAGAATTAAATAAATTTGAAAAAAATGAAAATTATAATCCGATTATGATACAAACAAAATTTATAACTCTATTAAATTCATTCATTGATAAAAATATCAAAAATAGACCAGTATATCTAACAAATGATGTTGCTTTTGGTGAGAATAATGAAATTGGCAAAAATTATACAAAAGTGCCTGTTGGATTTGCCTTTAAGTTGGATAACGAATCAATTACAAATGTTCCAAATTCAAATACTAACAATAATACTGACAACTATAATAATAATAAATATTATACATCGAAATTAAATTTGGATAGAACAATACAGTATTTTAATCAAGCTAATCAGAGTTCTTTCAATTGGTTATTTGAAATATTTGAAGATAAACATCTGGAAAATGGTATCAGAGATGCACAGATAAATAATTTAGTTACGCTAATTCGTTATAATAACTATATTCAAAATATAATGGAAAGAAATAAAGCTTTGGATTACCTTAATAAACTCGACCCAAATAACATTGAATTGACCAATTATCAAAAGTAAATAAAATGCAAGATATAAAAAATGTAGTTTTCTTTGATGGTGTATGCGGATTGTGTAATAGTTCGGTAGATTTTTTGATAAAAATAGACAAAAAAAACATATTAATATTTTCACCTCTGCAAAGTTATTTCGCAGTCGAGGTTTTAGCTAAATTTAATATTCAATTAAATCTGGAACAATTAGATACAATCATATATTTGGGTTCAAATTCTAATAAACTTTACGTCAAATCTAATGCGATTTTGGAGATTTTGAAAGATTTGAAGAATGTTTGGAGTGTATTTTATATATTCAAAATAATTCCAACACAGTTGCGAGATATTTTATATGAATACATATCGAAGAACAGATATAATATTTTGGGTGCAAAATTCAAAAAAAAGGAATCTTGCAGAATTCCAACACCGGAAGAAAGAAAAAGATTTATTCTGTAAATTCAGTATGATTTCAATATTAAATAAGCACTAACTAAGTATAAATTTATCTTAGAACTCTTGAATTATAATCATATTATAACCAGTTTCTATATCATTTACTTTATTACTCACTCCAGTAAAAACTAATGTATATGCCTTGCGATAACTAAATTTTATATCTGTAACTCTCGCCAAAAGATTAGTATCAATAGAATTTGTAGCAAAAAGTGTAAACTTAGTATCAAATGAATTTATTGAATAATCTGTTACCGATTTATACTCCAATCCAGTCAAAAAAGGAATTGCATTTTCACCAAATACATTTAGAAATAGCGACAAACTATCTATATCTGGCGACGCATTTACATATCGCTGATAAATTGTTTTACCGTTGAGGTCAAAGCTTATTGTTGACAAATCCAATATTTCATTATTATTTTTATCACCAATAGAAATAAATATAGGTTTTTTATCAGATTTAAAGCTTAAAGTTTGTTTAGTTTGATTAAATGTTAGTTGGTAATCTTTTGCTTCTACCACTCCAGAAATTACAGAGCCATAATATAAATTTGCATTTTGAATAATATTTCCTAAACTAAATTTTTGTAAATCGTTAGATTTATTACAATTTGCAATTTGATAAAATACACCTTCATTAGCATATTTTATATTATCACTTTTATCGCCACCATCATAAAATTCTTCAACTAATGTTATTTTAGGCTTTTCTCCATCTTTACCTTTCAAAATCAACAAATAGCTTTTATTTGCTTCTATATTTTCAACAGCGCCGGTTATATAGTCGATTGGTTGCTTATTGTTAAATATCGTCAATGGTAGATATCCAGATTGCGTTATATTGGCAGCACCCATTGTCTCAAATGGTAAGGCCGATGCCAATATTTCACCAGCTTTGTAATTCAAACTTGGTATCGAAGCATCATTTCTGGCTCCGATTGAAACAGTAAGTGACGTTTCTGAGTCATATAAATTCACAACTCTCACAACTGATTTGCCATTCCAATTATTGAATATTCTAAATTGCTTAACAATAAATCCCTTTAATACATTATTGGACTCATAACCGAGCAAGGTAAATTTTTGGTTTAGCTCCAATGAAGTAAAAATACTTGCTTCCCCATATTTATCAGAATTTATAATTAATTTATCCAATGAATTAGAACTACACGCCGAGATTAATTTATAATCCGAATAATTATCAGCAGGGATAGAATTTATGATATTAGTCCCTTGACTTTCGGATAATGAAGCAAAATCATCGGTTAGATTTATAAATCTTAATTGAGTTTGAGTTTGAGTTAGGGCTGTTAGTTTTTGAATTGAGTTTAGATTTCTTCCGTTTTCGTCTATTAAAAATATTTCTTCCTTTTCATCTCTACCTTTTGTTAGGTAAATCAAATACTCTAATTTTTCTGAAAGAGTGATTTCAAAAGTACCAATATTAGTTTCTACTCCACTGGTATTTTTTACAATTGTATAGCTACTAACTCCCGAATTAACAGAATTGTATTGGCTATGATTTCTGTATTGCAAGTTGGTTGCGAGGTTACTACCATTTTGACAACCTAATTTTAGACTATAAGTATTTACCGAATCCGAATAGACATTCAAAAATCTCAACAAACATTTATCTACTTCATTTGGTTTGACAATAGAAGAGTTTAGCACTAAAATTGAGTCAACTTTTCTTTGAACAGAATCTTTGGGTCCAGAAGGAATTATAAAAAAAGTATAATTTAGATTACGTGTAAATCTCTGCTTTCTAAATGGTTGCAAAATCACTTCATTGTTTCTCAATACTTTCAAGTCCACAGAATCCAAAGGTGGATTTATAGTGTTTGATACATCTTGAAAATTAATCTGCCCCAATACAGACTCACCAATATTCATATCAACACTAACAAAATCCCCAGATAAATTAACTGCTCTTACAAAAACTAAGGTTGAATTTGATGGTGGATTTACTAAATTATCATTTTCAGTTGGGCAACCAGTGAAAATAAATGTTGAGATGAGCAACAAAAAGGCATTTGAGAGCCGGGTGTAAAGAGAATTAAAATTTATATTTACCATTGAAAAATAATTAATGATATTTTGAAAGAATTATAATAATTATTCAAAACAAACGCTTTTCTTATTATTTTCTTTTATTTTGAAAATAAAATAAAAAAATATGCAACTTGTTTTTGTTAAAAATCATTTCTAACTTAAAATTAAATATTATGATTAAATATTTCATTATTATAGTAAATATTCTATTTTCAAATTATATATTAATCGCATCTGATGACCTTTTGATTAGTAAAGTAAATGAATTAGATGTCATTCTATTAGAATCTGAAATTAAACAAAATGCGTTTTTTTATAAACAATTAAATAATAATATTTATATAATGTCTGAACATTTAGACAGTAACTCAAATTTTAATCTCATTGAAATTAATCAGAATAAAGTTGAAAGTAAATTTAGTGTACAAATACCACCTAACTTAACTAGACGAATTTATTTAAAAGATTTTGAAATCTATAATGAGTTGTTATATTTAAATTTACAGTATGAAATAGCTGTTTTTAATTTGGTAGAAAATAATACTTATGTTTTAAAATCCTCAATTAAAAAAGATATTATTTTAGATAAAATTAAAATTATCAATAAAAAAATTTATGGAGTGAACTCTAAGTATTATGCAAATTCTGATATTAATGATTCATTAAATACTTACTTATGGATTTATGATTTAGTTAGTCAAGAAACAAAAATAAAATCTTTTGAAGACCCTAAAGGTATTGAATGGACTCAAATCCAGCCAAGAAAACTAATTGACATTAGTTCCAATAAACTAGTTATCAGTGATGCTAATAATTATAGTTTTCGCATTTTTAATTTAGAAGACCAAAAGTTATTATATACTATTAACAATGCTAATGAATTTAAAAATTATTATTTAGATTTAACTCAATTTAATAAATATGATAAAAATAAAAGTAAAAAAATATTAGAAATAACTTATGGATTATTAGATTTTAAAGATAGTTGTGACATTATCGTAGGTGTCAATTTACTTTCTGATAACAAAATATTAATTACTAAAAGTATTTCGGATTCTAGTTATTATGCAAAAATATATTATGATGTGTGGGAGTTTGAAAATGATGGTTGGAACAGAAGTTCTAAAAATCTTGTTTCAGGTAAATCTCAACAAACTAAAAAATTTAGTTTTGAAAATATGTTTATCGAAAATTTATTAATTTCAGAGAACTATTTTATTTGTTTACAATCAATATCTTTTAAAATAGAAGAGAAACATTTTTTGCTGACTTTTGAAGAATTTTATAAATCAAGTGAAAATTTAGTAAAAACCAACTATAAAAAATACTCATTTTTAGTTGGTTACTTCGATAAATAATACTGAAGAAGAAAAGAGCCAATTATTAATCGTTATTATAAAACATATCTATTTTGTTGCATATTTTATTTTTGCTTAAATTTAGAAAAAAATTTGTATTATCTAAAAAATAAACCATTTTGGAAAATGATGTTTTAAATGAATTATTCTCACTTGAAGCATCAAATTTAGATTTAATGGATTGACCAATAATTTGGTTCATAATTTCGTGATTTAAAAAATCTTTATATAAATAACTACCATCATTTTGCTTTTTTAAATATTTGAAATCCTGATTTATTGCCAAAATCTACGAAACTTCCACGTCAATTAAGAAATTTAAAAAGCCATTTGATAATTTAGCATTTTTAGCAACATATTTGTAATTTATTTCTAAAAGATCATTGATATTTTCTTTATTCTTGTTAATTTCATCAAATGAAGAGACATCTATTAACTTCATAATACTTAAATAAATAAGTAGTTTTAAGTATCCCACATTTTTTGTGTGTTTATCAATAGTCAAATTTATATTATTCAACAATTTATCTATTTGTTTAATAATTCAAATTAGATTTTTCGACAATTTGTTTGTCAATATTATAATTACAAACTACATCCTTTATTAAATTAAAAAAGGGTTCATTTGCTTTAGGTGAAACAATAATTTTAAAAATTAATTTAGTAATATCAATATCTACATTATATCCAATTATATTATCTTTATGTGTAATTTGTTTTAAATATTGCAAGTTATCATCTAATATTTCTTTTTTATTTATAAGTAATCTAAATTCATTTTCATAGTTAAAAAAGTTATATTTACTAAAATATTTGTAATTATCTTCATCTGTATAATTTTTTGTTTTATTTTGAACAAGAATGTTCGTTGAATATACACTTTTTTCGTGATAATTTATATTTCCATAATTAATGTTTTTAAAAAAAATAGAGTCTAATATTTTACTCTCATCGCTAATTATTGCAACCCCGTTACTATTTTTTAAATATATTTCCCATAAAGCAAATGATTCTTCTGGATAATTAGACCAAGAATTTACATAAATCTTTTCTGACATTCTTTTCTTATCATTTATCAAGTTATTGAAATTATCTCCAATTGGTTCAGTTTTAATAATATAATGTTTTTCACTATCATGATAAGTAGAATTTAACAATCCCTCAGTATAATCATTTAACAGATTAATATTTGAAAAAAACAATGAACTATCATTCAATAGGTATAAGAATTTCTCTAAAGTTAAATATCTAATTTTCATTTTACTTTTTTCGACTTTATCATTAATTTTATTGGATAACATTCTTGGCATATAATTCTCATTAATTTAATTTTAAAATTATTTTATCTTCCATTTCTTAGTCCTCTATTCAATAATTTCTTTTTTACAAAACTAATACTTATTAATTAAATAACTATATAAAGTTTTACCAAAATATTAGTGAGTTTTCCACATATTTCAATTAATATTATCATTTTCAAAATAATTAGCCACAAAAAAAAGGCTATCATTTTATTGATAGCCTTTAAATATGTAATTTAATTTTTCTTAAAATTTATTACTATTAAATCTGAATTTTATAGTTATGAATTATTGTCAAGATATTTTCAAATTTTGTCATTCGCATACTTTATAACATTAGATAGTGCACCCTAGAGGAGTCGAACCTCTAACCTTCTGATCCGTAGTCAGATACTCTATCCAATTGAGCTAAGGGTGCAACAAATATCTATCAGTTTACTAATATCAGTTTGGTAAAATTTACTAGAATAGATAACTCAATTAAGCAGTTTCTAATTTTTTTACAAATTTAGCAAGTGATGATTTTTTATTTGCAACTGTATTCTTGTGAAATACACCTCTGTAAATAACTTTATCCAAAATGCTGAACGCACTTCTAAGATTTGTAGAAGCTTCTTCGTAAGTTGTTGATTCTCTAACAGCTCTCAAAGCTTTTTTGACTAACTTTTTGTTAGTTCTATTGTAGTAGTTTCTTTTTTTCGTTTGTCTAATTCTTTTGATAGACGACTTGTGA
>JBDNHS010000212.1:0-3304 GCA_041688685.1 Kapaibacterium sp. (SeqCode) | reverse complement strand
TTCTTGAAAAACTGTATTTTATAAGCTTTAATCATTTGGTCTCATAAAACACACTTTCATAGTATGTTTAATACATTTTAATACACTTTTGCTGACTGGTTCCAATATTAAAACTCATTATTTTTATATTTGTGTCAAATATAAAAATTTCTTTTTATATAATAGAAGATTATATTTAATGTTTAATAATATTTATGAAGATATAATAAAAATGAGTTTAAAAAATGTTTATGAAAACTTGAGTACAATTGCAAAAATAAAACTAAACGACAAATTATATCATGACGAAACAAACGTATTTATAGAAGATAGTTATATTCCATCTATTAAACGTAAATATCGCGGTTCTGGTAGAGCAGACACAGTCAAATTTATAAAATATATATTTACACAAGCACATTTTCAATTAGAATTATTAAATAAGCGCACTGACCCCGAATCCATACACCTACATATGAATTTATTAAATGGATTTAAAAGTACTATTGCTGGATTAACTAATCTACAAACTACTTATGAATCTGATATATCTATTACATATGAAATCCAAAAAAATATAAATTATATAAATAAATTTTTTACATAATAAGTGTTAAAATAAAAATAGTATTTCTACAAAAAAACGATTTTATACATTTTATAGGCTTTTTATGTAGAATTTAAAAAGACAATTGTATTAGGTATTAATGAAACATTATTTTACACATTAAAAAAACCCTAATAAATTAAATTTAAAGGAATTTTGATTTAGGACAGCGATGTGTTAAACTAAGACCAATTCTAAGCTGTCATTAATAACGGATCTAATTCTTCCTTATATTCATTTACTTCTAATTCTTCTAATTCTTCTAATTCTTCTATTTTTTCTAACGATTCATTAAAGTTAATAGATGTATATATTATTTTTTTGTTATAATGGTTATTGGATAAAATTCTTAATTGATATTTATTTTTGCAATCGGTGAAATATTTTTTCATTTTTATAAATGTCTTTTTTAACAATATCAGAATTAAAAAAGTTCCTAAAATAATTCCCACAGACGCTAAATCAAGAAGTATCCAATTGCCAAAATCATTTGTCTTTTCAAAAAAACACTTTATTTTTTTATCAAAATTGTGTTTGCAACATTTGTAACATTTATTATAATAGCAAAAATGTTTTCTACAAGTTAATGTAAAAGCCATTAAACTACTAACAGAAAATATTCCAATTACAATCAATATTAAGATAGTATAACCTACTTTTTTAATGTGATTGATATATGGTTTAACAAAAATATTTATATTTCTCATTATGGCAATACAATAATATTGGTACTATAGTATAGTATAATTTATACAAGTACATATTTATACAAAAAATCAATTTTTTATTATTTAGGAATTATATTTTCACCGTTAATTTCTAAATAACAAAAAATCAATTTTTTATTATTTAAGAATTATATTTTCACCATTAGTTGCTTTATTAATAATTTTAATAATTTCATCACTTAAAGCAGGGATAGAACATCTTATTTTATGTAGTTCATCTTTATTTGAGATGACCCAATCAGTAAATACTTTATTATTTTTGGTTTTTACTGATTGTAAATATGTTTCTTTAGCTGATGCCAGTAATTTGTCATTTGGTGTATAAATATGAATTTCATTATCCGTATTCTGACGTTTAAAATCTTTGTAATTTCCAAAAATGAATTCAATTGCTTCTTCAATTGGATATTCTTTACGTCCGACAAGCACTGAATCACCATTTGAAGAGCGATTTATTACTCCTTCCAAACAAACAGCCAAATATAACTCGTTTACACAATGAGGAACGGCAAATGCCACTAGAGTTGGTAATTTATGACATATTTGTAGATATCTTTCGTATTGTTTAGGATTAGCATTACATCTTGTAACAAGGATAATGTCAGGACCGAGAGAATTTTTAATATTATGAGTTAAAAATCCTTGACAAGACAGAGTACATCCATAAAATCTATCTTGTTCTACGATTACTACTTTTTTACCGGTTTTTTCCAGTTCATATTTGACATATTCGCCCAGAGTTGATTTTCCGGAACCTTGTAATCCTTGTAAAAATAATACAATTGCTGGTTTAGCATAGGTTCTGACAACATATGGTTCTGTACTTGACGTAAAGGTATATTTATCAAAATCACCAAAATCTTCAAAAGTAAAGACTTGTTCTACTTCCCCTGTTTCTATCAAATATTGATTCCAATAATGATAAAATCCATTTGTTAAACATCCGCGAATTGATTTAACTGATATATTTCCTAATACAGAGACTGGGTATTCCTTATTCATTAGCCAAAATCCAAACCTACATAATTGATTACACATTATGATTGATTTATTAGTATTCAATCCATGATATTTTTGCGCATCAATAAATCTTTTTTTAATGGAATCAACCATATGCGCATATCCTTTCATTATACTTTGACGCATAAATCTTTTTGTAATATAAGATACAGATTTAGTTTTTACCAGAATAATTTCATTTGAGACTGTATTTCTGCATCGTAAAACAGAACCTTCATTTAATTTACATCTGGATACAATAAATACATTATCTAAAGTCGATAAATCAGAATCTGCAGTATATACAGTAGACCATTCTACAGTTTTTAATCCAATATCCTTGATAAATTCAAAACATTGGGATGTTTTCATTGAATGACCGGACTTGAATAACCCGAACCAACTAACAGTATTGTCACCCGACATAAAATGCTGTCCATCGCATAATTCACCACATAAACTATATCCTTGCGCAAATTTATCTAATAATTCAGGTTTAAAAATCTTATTGATATTGGATTTAATATCGGATAAAATAGACGATATAATTATACCGGATTCTGGACTTGCAATATAATAATCTAATTTTTCTAGCGGGAAAAACAAATGTTTATTTTTGGAACCAGTATGTAAATAAGATACTCCGTCTACCAACACTATTTTAAAAATTACAAATTTACCATTGGCTTTTTCAGTTTCTATAATTTCTAATTCTTTATCAGAAGCCCATGATAAAATTTTTTTATGGTCATAAATTGATTCTTTAATTGTTTCCAGATTATCTTCTTGATTATCTTCAGGGTCTTCATCTACTGCTGTTTTGCCACTAAATTTAATTGGTCCTTCTAACACGCTAATAATTAAATTATTTTTTACTATGATGGAAAAGCCTCTTGAAATAACACTTACTAGAATTGGATAATTATTATATATATAATCCTCAAATTGCATAGGTCCTTTTTTTGTTGTTGCTATTGAGTACGTATATTGG
>JBDNHS010000211.1:0-3611 GCA_041688685.1 Kapaibacterium sp. (SeqCode) | reverse complement strand
TAGGAATAAAAATCTACAACAAACAACTCGATTTAATTAGTTGCGGTGATTCTAATGTGTTTATTTTTAGAAATAATCAACTTAGAGGTATATGTTTTAAAACATCATCTGAGTTAGACAATAACAAATCTTTTCTTAACACAGAAAAGATTTTGGCAAACGAAGTTGATGAATCATTTTTTCTTACAAAGCGAATCGAACTTCAATATTCTGATATTATTATCCTTGCTACAGATGCATTAAGCAGATTACTACTAAATAACCCTGAAAGTTTTAAGGATCTACTTCAAGTTAATGACTTTGTTGATTTTAAAACATATTGCTTAAAATATTGGGAAACAAAACAAATGGAGGAAGATGATATTTCTGCGATCATCATCAGTGATTTTAATTCAAATACGACAAAAGAAATACTACCCTCACTAGGATTTAGTTTTCCAAAAGAAGAAGAAGTTGAGTTTATCCCTACATCAGAAACGCACACATCATTAAATCAAATAAATGAAAATGAAATGCAACAATTATTATTTACTATCAATAAAATGAGTATAGAGTTAAATCAATTTAAAAAGAAATTAAAATTCCATGAAATGCTTTTAATGTTAGCGATTAGCTTGATAATTGTCAATATTTTTTTAATATTTTATTTAAAACCAGAGCAGCAAGAAATAAATTCAAAAGAAACTCAACAAGATTTTAAACAAGAACTATATGAAAAGGAAAAGATTATTCAAAATCAAATAAATGAGATTGACGAGCTAAACAAAAAATTGAATACAAAGGATACATCTGTAACCCTCAAAGATGAAAAGATAATTATTTCAAAGCCTCATATTGAAAACAAGGCAGCTCAAAAAACTAATACAATTTTAAAGAAACCATTAGGAGGTAAAGATAATTCCCCCAAAGAACCTACTAAACAATTGTAAAAAAACCAAGGATAAATGTTTCCAACAATTGCAAAATATAATGAGGCTATTCAAATCAAAGATGGCAAAGCATTCAAAACCTTGTCAAATCTGACCTTTATCCCATCAAGAACAGTTCCTACAAGAATTTTTAGTTATGGTTCTGGTTCGTATGCAGTAGTTTTTAAAGCAAAAGACCATTCAAATGATTTTGCGATTCGGTGTTTTATAAGTGCGGAAAAGGAGAATATTGAACGGTATAAGGAAATTGACAATTACTTAAAGAATAGGAGAGCATCTTGGATTACTAAAATAGAACTACTTGAAGATGAAATTAAAGTCGATGGTAAATTTTATCCAGTTTTAAAAATGGATTGGGTTGATGGTCAATTATTAAACAATTATATCACTCAAATTATTCACAATAATATAGCACTAACAAGCCTACAGAGTGAGGTTTTAAGAGTTAGTAGGAGTTTAGAAAGACTTAAAATAGGTCACGGTGATATTCAGTGTGGAAATATTATTATCGCTAAAAATTCAAAAGAGGAATATATAATTAAGCTAATTGACTATGACGGTATGTATATTCCCTCTTTTTCCAATAAAGTTAACCTTGAAAGAGGTAGAACTGAATTTCAACACCCTAGCCGATTATAAATCCAATACAATGAAAAAATTGATAGGTTTTCATTTTGGGTTATCCTGTGTGCTATTGAGGCGTTAAAATGTGATAAATCACTTTGGCTTGAAGTAATGCAAGGAGGTTTTAACACATTGGATAATTTGTTATTTATTGGAGATGACTTTAAGTATTTTAACAACTCAAAGCTAGTTAGCCGATTATACTCATTAAATAATCCATCCTTAAATTTTTATTTAAATAAACTCAATAATTTCTGTAACTCATCACCAGAAAGTGTTGAATTACCATCTCTTTTTGATTCTGATATTTTTAATGAGGATATAAAAGTGATTCAACCAGAATACCAACTTAATTCTAATACCTCCGAGATACAAATAACTACTAACCCGAGTGGGGCGGCTGTTTTGTCTTCAACATTTCAAAGAATTGGTACTAATCCTTTAAAAATTGAAAAAGAAAAATATTTAGATAAAACACTTATTATTTCATACGGAACACAAATAAAACAAGTCATAATTTCACAAAGTCATTCAATAATTGATCTAACTTTTTCCGAAACAAAGGATTTTACAACATTAAATGATGACAACTATAAGGATACTCCAATTCAACACACATTAAATACTATAATTCCACCACCAATTCAAGCCCCAGAGCTAGTTGCAGCTACTAAACCTGTTGCTAGTGGCTCAATTGCTTTTGGTATCATTGCTATAATTGTTAGTGGATTTATAATAGCAATATTTTTTATACTCCCAATGGGTAAATCATCTAACAGTATTATTGATAGCACAACACAATCATCAACATATATTGACACAAGCATTGTTGCTATTGATTCGGCTATGTCTGATCAAATACAAACAGTAGACACTGCCACGCAACGGTCTGATGTAAATAATGGAAACGATATTTCTGCTGCATATAAAGACGACTACAATTTAACAGCAAAAGATGTGATTAAACTTTTTTTAGATGCATTATCTAATAGTAATTTAGATGAAGCTTGGGACATGACCTACAATCCAGTTTGGGAAAATAAAGGAAAAGATTGGTTTAGTTCATATGAGGCATTTGGCGGAGTTACAAAAACTCACATTCAGCAGTCATATATTATTTCACAAAGTAGTACAGAAGCATTATTATATGTTCTTTATTACGCAGAAGATTCATTTAATGGTAATAAATGCTTCGAGCAAAATATAACAATTGAAAAATTTAAATTTCCCGACATACCAAAGACCAAATGGATGATTACAAAAATGAAAAATATATCATCACCTTATACATGTGAGGTTACAGAGTATTGAGTTAAGAACAAACAGCAAAATTATGATGCTTATTTAAAGTTAGAGGTGTTTTAAAAATAAGATTAAGTATGATATAATTAAAATTATTAAAGAATAATATTAACGAATGTCAAATAATGAGCTTATTCGCTTCGCAACAAATCAAATTTAAGGATTAGTAGAAATAGAAGCAACTACTTGAATATAGATTGAGTCTGGATTTTTGGTGTTCATTGCTTTAAAAATTGGTGGAGGTAACCAAATATCAGAATCTCTACTTATTCCGAAAATTGAAACACATTTATAAGTGGCTCCTGCTTTAACCAATTTTGCATCGTATGGATTAATACGGGTATAAGAAAATTCTAAAGTAAGATAATCAAAAATATTACCAGCTAATTCATCAAGGAATTCTGAAATCCCTCTTTCTGCCATAAACAAAGGAGCATAGAATAAATGAGTTTCCATTAATTCTGGTTTATCTAGATACCATAAACCATTCTTGTATTTGAAGGGTATTATATCCATTGATATTTCATAGCGTGTTTCAAAAGTATATATATTAAAATTAAAATCTGATGTACATTTTTATTCTTTCGGCGGTATGAGAAATAGAGAATAAAAAATAGATTTTCTTATTCCATTCCTTCACCTCCATCATCCTCTATTATCAACTTGAAATCCAAAATATGGCAGTAATGTGGCAGGGACATAAAAAAACCACCTACATATTAGTGTAAGTGGTTTTTTTTCAAGTGGGCCCACTAG
>JBDNHS010000210.1:0-3477 GCA_041688685.1 Kapaibacterium sp. (SeqCode) | reverse complement strand
TGATAACCGGAAACTCAAATATCATTTCGTATGTTTTTAAGAGAAGAATCAAAAGGTCAGAAATTGATTTTAAAGATTGATTTTAATTATCGAGCAAATTTTCTATATGAATTAGTTGAGATTTGCTTTCATTTTTTTTAGTAACTTAGTTCTTACACATCAATAAAACCACTGCAAGATATTTTGCAGTAAGTTTTCATGCTAATTAAATGGGCAAAAGAAATATGACCCATTTACAAAATGGTTAGATTAAAAAATATGTATCACTAAAATAAAAAGAATGAAAAACTGGCCACCAGAAGAACTTCGTTTTCAATGGAATAAATTTTGCAGAACGGTTAATACAAAAAAATCATTAATCAAAAGAAAATTAGTTTATTTTTATTTTCTGAATTTAAGAAAAATGATATAATCCTAAGGAAAAAAAAGTGACTAAATTGTTAGTGTATCAGTTTAAATAAATTTAGCATTAGAGTATTCCATTACCTTTTTCTTTTCTGCCCCTTTGCATTTAGCAAGTATATACTTTCTTTCAGTTTGTATGTTTCTATTATTACTACAATAGATTTATATTAGCATTGTGTAAACAACATCGTAATCAAAAGGGGTCATAACGGTTCGTAAATATGGCATATGATCACCTGTAGTTAATTGATCACGCTTATCTAGTCTATTTCTTTCATTTTTCATAATTACATTTGAAATTACTGTACATCTATCACCAACCAACCTTAAATAATAAGTTTACTATATGAATCTAAAACCACCTAAGTCAAAACATCTTCTTTGTAATCTGCACTTTTTGCTTTTTCCTTGCAACATTCCAAATTTCATGGCATTTCACTTTGAAATAATGAAATGCCATCAAAGTGTTATTATGAAACTTCTGACAAGCCTTATAAGTATCTAAAGGCAATTTTGTGTCAGTATTGATTGAATCAACAACCAAACGTGATTTACTAAGAAGGTTATTACCGTCAACCACGATCTTGATTATTTGCGTTCTTTTTTCGGTGGATAACTTATTAATAATGATAAAATAATTAATTTTCTTAATTAGGCAAAGATTTTGTTCAATTTAAATTTTTTATTGCAAGTTTGAAATAAAAGTGTGTAAAAATATTGTTTTTATGACGAAACTAAATATATTTGTGCATTGCATTATTGCAATAAAAATGTTATGACAGAAAAATTTAGCGTAGAAGACTTATTGCATGATGTGTTCAAGCCATACACATTAAAAGATGTATTTGATAAAAGAATGGCAGAATTAAAAATATCAACTACAACGGCTTCCGAAATATTGAATATTGATTCCAGAGCTATGTCCAATATAATTCACGGTAGCAAAAAGCTTGTTGATTTTACAAATTTAATAAAAATTGCAAGCTTTTTACAAATACCCAAATCAGAAGTCATAAGATTGTATATAAATGCATTAGAAAATAATTTTCCAGATCAATCTTCATTATCTCCCGAAAAAGTAACATTTATTAAAGAAAATTTTGATTTAGCTTCTTTTAAAAAAGCTAAGTTCATTAACAGCATAACTAACTTTCATGAAATAGATATGAAGTTAACCAAAGCATTAGGCTTAACAAGCATACTTGATTATCAAAAACCTTCTGGTGATGTGGCTTTCTCTTCTGGAAAAATAAAAATTAAAAATGAAAATAATCGCTCACAATGGATTGCTTTTGCAAGAGAAACTTTTGAAGAATTGAATAATCAAAATGAATATGATAGACAAGCATTAATAGATTACTTTCCTAAATTCAGATGGCATTGTACAAATGTTGAATTAGGGTTGACTTCTGTTATAAAAGATTTGTTTAAAATGGGCGTAACTGTAATTTATCAAGAAGCACTTCCATCTTTACATTTACGAGGTGCAACTTTTAGCGTTTACGAAAAACCTTGTATAGTATTGACTAATTATAAAGGATTTTATCCAACACTTTTTTTCGCTCTAATACACGAGCTATTTCACGTTCTATTTGATTGGGAAGAAATAAAAATAAATGGGTATCATTTGACTGATGATGATGAAGTGGAATTATCGGTAAAAGTGAAAGAAATCGAAGCCGATAACTTTGCAAGAGAGTATCTTTTTTCAAAAGAAAAAACAAAAAAGATAAAACCATATTTAAATAACAATCCAGACTTTGTTGAAAAATTTACTCTTGAAAACCATGTACACCCCAGTTTTGCTTACGTATTTAATGCTTATGATTTGGGCAAGACGCACAGATGGGCTTGGGCATTGGCTAATAAGTTCAACCCCAAAAAAGAGTTGTCTAAATTGTTAGAAGTATTAAAAAATCCTTGGGACGATTTACAACCAGTCAAAGAACATGCTAAATATTTAAAAAACAAATTCAATAATTAACAATGGCAAAAAATAGAAAAACCCTGACGAAGATAGAAACTAACAAAAATGTAAAAGTTAATGACCGAGTTTTATTACCCAGTCTTTTAATTAAGGGAGCAAATGAAGAAGTTTTAAAACAATATTCCGATTATCAATTAGACAGAGCAAATGAAAAGTTTAAACTTTTAAGTGGAGTAGAAACTTCTTGGAAAGAACTATTTGAAGCTAATTTAAAGTTTAAAAAATTCATAAATGAAAAATTAAGAGACTGGGAATTAACTTTTCCAGAAGAACTTTATAGACAATGGAGGAAATTAAATAATTGGGATATGGATTCTAAAAGTAGACCTATGGTATTTGCCCATTATACAGTTCGTGACATTTATGGGAGTTTACCAAAGGAAATTTATTCCACTTTAGATGTATTGAATGAGTATGTTTATCCAGGTATAAGGCGGTATAGATATTGCCAACTACTTACTGAAGATTGTCATAAAGATGTAAGGGAAATTATCAAAAAAAATATTGAGTTAGCCACAGCTTCAAACGATATGTATGAACATAGGCTAAAATTAGCAGCAGTGTATGGTGCGCCATTTAGTAAAACAGTTTTTCAAATTGATGCTTTCAGAAATAATGATGAAATTTTAAAGTCTATTTAGTATCGCATTTTGGAGCTGCTGCCTTTTTTGCTATTTCAATGCGTTTCTTTGGTAAGAGTTTCAGTTCTTGAGTTGCCCCTTTTAGTCCACCCATTCTTCCTAAAGTTTTAGGGGCAGGTTTTGTTTGATCTACTTGAATTAATGGTTCAGAAGTTTCACCTGTCGCAATTTCAACTATTGATTTTATCATTACTTTTTATCGGTAGTTTTTTTTTCCATGTACCAAGTTAATAAACTTGCTGTTTAAACTGTCAAGCATTTAATTTCAATTCCTTAATGATTCGATTAAAAGTATTATCTGCTCTTTAATGTTTGGCGGTGGCCTTAACAGGCACACCTGTACAAGCCCCCAGGTTATCATCATCCGCAGAAGGTGGTTTGTTTAGCCGTTTCTTATTCTATGCCTATAAAAATAAAATTGAATGGCAAGTCCCATCACCGCAG
>JBDNHS010000028.1:0-3567 GCA_041688685.1 Kapaibacterium sp. (SeqCode) | reverse complement strand
TTTTATTATAAAATATATTTCATAATAAATGTTTCAAAATTTTACTAAATTATTTATTTTTATCTTAAATAATAAAATATTTATAAATAAATTAATGTGTTATAAGATGTAATTTGAATAAAACATAATATCATATTATATTTTTCATATTGTATCAAATTAAGATAATTAACCTCTGATAACTTTATCAGGAGATATACCTCTTCTTTGTGCAACTGTTACAACATCTTCACATTGTAATAAACCTTCAACTGTTGCTTTAACAGTATTATGTGGGTTAGAAGAACCTAAACTTTTTGTTAATACATCATGGACGCCTGCCAATTCTAATACAGCTCTAACTCCACCTGCTGCAATAACTCCAGTACCAGGAGTTGCTGGTTTGATTAATATATTCGCAGAGCCAAACACTCCTATTACCTGATGAGGTATAGTGCCATTTACGATTCTAACTTTATACAAATTCTTTTTTGCTGAGTCTGTTGCTTTTGTAACAGCATCAACAACTTCACCTGCTTTACCTAATCCGTAACCAATATGTCCGTTTCCATCACCAACAACAACTATAGCAGAAAAATTAAATCTTCTACCACCTTTAACAACTTTTGCAGTTCTACCTACGTAGACAAGTTTATCTTTTAAATCTAATTCTGCAGCCTTAACTTTACTCACAGAAAAACTCCTAAGTTTAAATAAATTTCATTAAAATTTAAGACCAGCTTCTCTGGCTGAATCAGCTAAAGCTTTAACTCTTCCGTGATAGATATAACCGTTCCTATCAAAAGACACAGAAGAAATTTCTTTCAATAAAGCTCTTTCTGCTATTTTTTTACCGATTACTATACTTTTATCTGTCTTATTCATTTCATCTGTTAATAAAGGTTTTATTTCTTTATCAAGTGATGAGGCAGAAGCCAAAGTTACACCAGATATATCATCGATTATCTGTGCATAAATATGAATAGAACTCTTGAATATAGACAATCTTGGTCTAACATCAGTCCCACTAATTTTTTTTCTTATACTACGTTTTCTGCGTAGTCTAGTTTTTGCTTTTTTTTCTTGTAATCCCATCTCAATAGTTTTTTATAAGTTATTAAAACTATAAAAACTGTAAACATTTTAATGTTCTATAGTTTCTAATAAAAAGACTTAAAATTTAAATTATATTTCTATTAATTATAAATAATTAATAATACTTTATAATATTATTTACCAGAAGTCTTACCAGCTTTACGTCTGATGTACTCACCTTCATATCTAATACCTTTACCTTTGTAAGGTTCAGGTGGTCTCAAAGACCTAATTTTATGTGATACTTCACCTAAAAGCTGTTTGTCAATTCCTTTTACAATGATAGTAGTTGGAGTAGGAGTTTCAAAATCTATACCTTTTGGAGGAATAGCTAATATCTGATGTGAAAAACCTAAAGTTAATAATAATCTTTCGTTTTTCATTTCAGCTCTGAACCCAACACCTTCTATCTTCATGTTTTTAACAAAACCATTGTTAACGCCTTCAATAGCGTTAAAACACAATGCTCTTGCTAAACCGTGAACAGATCTAACTTTTTTGTCATCACTTTCACGTGTAAAAGTTAACACGTTATTTTCAAAGGTATACCCAATTTCAGAAGGAATTTCTACATATAATTCCCCTTTAGGACCTTTAGCTGTCATTAACTTACCAACAAAACTTATATTTATGTTTGAAGGTACATTCATTATTTTTTTTCCAATTCTTGACACAATAATTCTCCGATATAATTACCATACCGTGCAGATAAACTCACCTCCAACGTTAAGTTTTCTAGCATCTTTATCAGTTATAACACCTTTAGAAGAAGAAATAATAGCAATACCCAACCCACTTTTAACCCTTGGAAGAGTGTCTATATCTACATAGAATCTTCTACCAGGTTTGCTTACTTTTTTAATTTCGTAAATAGCTGGTTTTCTGTTATAGTATTTTAATGTTACTCTCAAAGTTCCTTGAGGACCATCTTTTATTTCTTCGAAATCAGTTATGTAACCTTGTTCTTTTAATATTTTAGCTATAGCTACTTTCATATTAGATCTAGGTGCATCAATTGATTTGTGACCAGCTTGTGCTCCATTTCTAATTCTTGTTATGAAGTCTGCTATTGAATCTGATACCGGCATAATAAATACCAAAATTTCTTAATTATAAAATAGTTTTATTTTTATATGTTAATTGAAAACCAAAAGATTATCAATTAATTATATGAGTTTTTTTAGTTTTAATTATTTATTTATTTTATTTTTTTGTAATAAAATAAAATAAATTATTACCAACTTGCTTTTCTGACACCGGGTAATTTACCTTCTAATGCCATTTGTCTAAAAATGTTTCTGCAAAGACCGTATTTTTTATAAACACTTCTACCTCTTCCGGTAACTGAGCATCTACTTCTTACTCTATTTGGTGAACTATTACGTGGTAATTTTTGTAATCCTTCCATATCACCACTTAACTTTAGTTCATTTCTTTTTACTAAGAATTTAGCTACAAGTCTTTTTCTTTTTTCATTTCTAGCAACTATTGATTTTTTAGCCATTTATATCCTCTTTATCCTCTTTTGCGGAATGGAAATCCAAATTCATTTAATAATGCCAATGCTTCATCATCTCTATCAACATTAGTAACAAAAGTAATATCCATACCTGAGATTCTATTAACTTTATCAACATCAATTTCAGGGAAAATAATTTGCTCTTTGATACCTACAGAAAGATTTCCTCTACCATCAAAGCTTTTATCAGGATAACCTTTAAAGTCACGTACTCGAGGTGAAGCAATATTTATGAATCTATCTAAAAATTCATACATTCTTGCTCTTCTCAATGTAACTGAAGCGCCAATAGGCATATTTTCTCTTAATTTGAAGTTAGAAATTGCTTTTTTAGCTTTTCTAACAATAGGTCTTTGTCCAGTAATTAATTCAAGTTCATTTAATGCACTTTGAAGTAACTTTGGATCATTTGCTGCTTCTCCAACCCCAATATTTAAACATATCTTTTGCAATTTTGGTACTTGCATTATAGATTTATATCCAAATTTTGTCATTAAAGTAGGTATAACTTGTTCTTTATAAAATATCTCAAGTCTAGGTTTTACCTTCTCTTCACTTGGATTAACTTCATCTAATCTTTTCCCATCGAAAGCAAAAGTATTTTTTTTAGAAGTTAAATTTGCGTTTTTATTTGCTTTAGCCATTTTTACTTAAACTCTAGTTTACTATAAAACTTACATTTATGAATAGAATGAATTATACACATTAATTCTAAATTATTCTGTTACAACTAACTTTACATTAGAATAATGTACTGGTAATTCTACCTTTACAATACCACCGTTTTGATTATTCTGATTAGGTTTTTCGTGTTTCGAATGTATATTTACACCTTCAATTAAGACTCTTAATTTTTTGGCATCTACATCCAATACTCTTCCAACTTTACCTTTGTCATCACCTGTGATAACTTTAACGCTATCACCTTTTTTTATTTTTAATTTCATTTCTCAACCGATAAAAAATTAAATAAC
>JBDNHS010000209.1:0-2898 GCA_041688685.1 Kapaibacterium sp. (SeqCode) | reverse complement strand
TGTTAAATCTTGATTAAAGAATAATCCAAAAGTAATTGATTGTAATGAATCTTGTAATTTTACATTTGTTAAATCTTGAACAAAATAGCATCCAAAAGTAATTGATTGTAATGAGTTGGGTAATTTTACATTTGTTAAATCTTGATTAAAGAAAAATCCAAAAGTAATAGATTGTAGTGAATCTGGTAATTTTACATTTGTTAAATCTTGATTAAAGTAATAATCAAAAGTAATTGATTGTAATGAGTTAGGAAATGAAACATTTGTTAAATCTTGATTAAACAAAAATCCAAAAGTAATTGATTGTAATTAGTTGGGAAACTTTACATTTGTTAAATCTTGATCAAAACAGCTTGCAAAAATAATAGATTGTAATGAATCTGGTAATTTTACATTTGACAAATCTTGATTAAAATCATTGGGTAAAGTCAACTTTGTTAATTCCTTATTATAATATTGGTGAATCATCTTAATATATTTATGTATAATAGTTTATAATATATAAATAAAACATCAATTTTTTCACAATATATGTCAAAAATCAATTTATGAAAGTTAAGAAGTTTTTTATATATAATAGAGCGTTTACATCTATTATTATAATATATTATATATAGTCATCTATAGTCATCTATAAATAATATATTTTATTACTATAAACTCCGCCCTCTTTTAAAGATTTTAAATATTAAATATAACAAAAAACTAATTTTATAGGGGTCGCTAAATATATAATTTTATTTTTATATCAAATATTAAGTATATATGCTTCAATAAATTTATTACACAAACTACGATTAGAATATCCTGTTGTTATAAAATAAACACCTTTAATTATATTATTTTTATTAGATTTATAAACATATTTGATACTTTTATTTTTTATTAATATATTTCATATTAAGTAAGTAATATTTATAAAGTAAATAATATTAAAAATTTTAATTTTTTACTTTACTAAACACTTGAATATCATAATATTCTCTTCCACATAAAATCTTATCCCATATTTCACCTTCTGGAGTTTCGCATAGCCCAAAAACTAGTACATAATCACAATTTCTAACCATCATTGTATTTGCCTGTTTAAATCCTCGTTTAATAATTGATTTTTTATTAGATTTTTGGGCTTGGACAATCCTAGACAACTCGTCTAAACTGTCAATTTTAGAAACTTCCTTGTATTTTTTATGGATTTCACTTAAATTTCTTCCCTCATGAGTATTTAAAAATAATTTTGTTTTTGCACTGTGTTCAGTTGGCATACATAGTTCTATACCGGCATATTCATCTTCCAAGCTTCCATTTTTTATATTCTCATCATTGGCTAAAAATAAACTTACTGGAATATGAGATATCCACGGATAACCGTTAGAAACTAAAATAATATCGGATTTTTTAAAATTATGTTTTTCAATAAATTTATTATAAATATCCTCCACAAATTCTAATACATTGACATTTGCAAAATATTTTGTAATTTCTGAATATGGAACTAATCCAATTATACCTATTTTTACCATATTGAACTTTATATTATTAATATCCTATTATATTTTAATACATTAACCAATATAAAAATCAATTTTTTTACATTATAAAACATTATCTATTTTAGGATATTTTCCAGAAAACAAACCAAATAAAACTTGTGTATCAAATGCTATAATATAATATAGTATTTTTATATATAAATTTTTAAAAAGTTGATTATTTAATTGTATCAATATATACTATTTCATATAAACTATATATAATAACCGATACTAAAAATGTATAAACGTAAGCGATATTTTATTGATGGTTCTAGTAAATCGAATAAGGTATTATCTTCATTAAAACACCCAATTTACATATATCAAACCTATGATTATTATCCATATCATTGTGGACCATTTGCTCTTTATAATTTGTTAAAATCTTATAATAAACATATTAGATTAAATAAATTAATAGATATGTGTAATCCTGAAGCAAAAGATGGAACAAGTATAAAACTAATGAATTTAGCAATTGATTATACAAATAATAAATTTAATATAAGTATTAAATCAATCGAACCAACTATTTCAAATATAAAGTTAATTATGTCTTTAGGTGGTAAAATAATTATTTTATTTCATTGGACTCATCATTGGCAAAAAGGAGAACATTATGCAATGATTGAAAAAATGAATTCATCATATAATTTTAAATTTATAAATTACTCATTCGACGAA
Source organism: Kapaibacterium sp. (SeqCode) (assembly GCA_041688685.1). Taxonomy (GTDB): domain Bacteria; phylum Bacteroidota; class Ignavibacteria; order Kapaibacteriales; family UBA2268; genus JBDNHS01. Next base: position 679 of record JBDNHS010000209.1, on the reverse strand, counting down.
CCTGTAAAAAATGTATCTTTAAGAGAATTAAAAAATATGTTGCGATATCATATGGTAAATAATGATATTTGTCCTGCAATGTGGTTTGCCCAATAAATAAATTTTTATAATAATATATTTTCTTTTTTATTATTATAATTAAAATAAATGGAACATGAAATCGCTCCTTGGTTTGTAATAATATTTATTGCTGGAATTTTGACTAATATGAATGTATATACTACTAATTTTGATGATATGAGATGGTCTCTTAATGACGTTTATATGAGTTTAATGATGTGTGGATGGATATTTTTAATTTGGGGTGTAGTGTATCAAGCTACAAAACATACAATCATTGGTCTAATGCTATTAACAATATCATTTTATGGAATCAGAACTCAATTTTTGATTACTCCAAGTCAATATATTAAGGGAATGATTCCTCATCATTCAATGGCTATCACAATGAGTAAGGAATTGATACAAAATCAACAACCAAATACACAATTAACGAATTTGGCCAATAATATTATTAGCACTCAGCAAAATGAAATTAATTTAATGAAAAGTTTAGAAACTTAAAAAAATTAATCCCTGTCAAAAATCATTTTAAAGAGCATATAGGTCATAAAAATCATTTTTACTAAAATTATAATATTTTATTATTTAAAAATAAAAAAAAACAATTTATGATTAT
>JBDNHS010000208.1:0-2443 GCA_041688685.1 Kapaibacterium sp. (SeqCode) | reverse complement strand
GGTCTTCTTAATAATAAAGATACTTGTCTATAAGCCGCAGCTTGTTTTGTTAAGTCATCATAAATTGCTAATGCGTGTTGACCACTGTCTCTGAAATATTCACCCATTGCAGCACCAGAATAAGGAGCAATAAATTGTAATGGAGCAGGATCGGAAGCATTGGCAGCAACAATAGTTGTGTATTCCATTGCACCGTTTTTCTCTAAAATATTAACAACAGATGCAACAGTAGAACCTTTTTGACCAATTGCTACATAAATACAGAAAACTGGTTTGATGCCCAAAGATTTAGCTTCTTCAGTGTGTGTGTATTTTTGATTGATAATTGTATCAATCGCTACAGCGGTTTTACCAGTTTGTCTATCACCGATGATTAACTCTCTCTGACCACGTCCGATTGGAATTAATGCATCAATTGCTTTGATACCAGTTTGCAAAGGCTCAGTATCGGGTTGTCTTTCGATTACACCAGGTGCTTTTCTTTCGATTGGCAAATAAGTTGGATTTTTCAAATCTCCTTTGCCATCAATTGGAATACCCAATGGATTTACAACTCTACCTAACAATTCTAATCCAACTGGTACTGATGCTACTTTTTTAGTTCTTTTTACAGTATCACCTTCTTTTACCAAACTATCATCGCCGAATAACATTACACCAACGTTATCTTCTTCTAAGTTTAATACCATTCCAGTAACACCATTTTGGAACTCTACAAGTTCAGAAGACATTACTTTTGTTAAGCCATAAACTCTTGCAACACCATCACCTACTTGTAATACTGTTCCAACTTCATATATATCTGCTTCGTTTTCAAAACCAGATAATTGTCTTCTTAATATGGCGGATATTTCTTCCGGTCTAACTTCAGCCATTTTAAAACCTTTGATTTAAATTTAATATATTAATAGGCTATTTTAGTATTGTTTAACTTATTTTGTTATTATATAAATTACAACAAATTTAATTAAACACCAACAGTTAATTTTTGATATAACTGATTTAATTTATGTTCAATACTTGCATCGTAAACCCAAGTATCAATTTTAACTTTAATACCGCCCTTAATTTTACTATCAATAATAAAATTAGGAACAATTGATTTACCTGTTATCTCTATTAATTTCTGTAATACATTATTTCTAGTATTATCATCAATTTCGACAGCAGTAGTAATATCAATAGGTATCATATTTTTGAATTCAAAGTATAAACCTTCAAATTCTTTGTAGATACTGAACATCAAATTTTCTCTGTTTTTTGAGATAATTAAATCTATTACAGAAAAAGTAAGGTCAGTTATTCTATTTTCAAAAATTTCTTTTATGAGTTTTCTTTTTTTTGAATTTGGTACCACAGGACTTCTGAATACAGCAATAAATTCTTTTGAACTCTCAAAAATTGAATTTATTAATATTAAGTCTTGATATACTTCTTCTATTTTATTCATATCCTTAGCAGCAGTCATTAATGCTCTTGCATAACGGATTGAAACTCTTTTTTCTATCATTTTTTTTTGTTTTTAATTAATATCTAAAACTATACTAATATTTAGAAAATTAAATACTGTAAGTAATATTAATTTTGATTAATTTTTTGAATATAATCATTAACTAATTTTGAATGTAACTCTTTATCTAATTTTGTATCCAAAATCATTTCAGTTGCTTCAATAACCAAACCAGCAACTTCATTTCTTAACTGAGTAATTGCAGCGTTTTTGTTATTTTCAATTTCACGCAAAGCATCAACTAATTTTTGTTTTTTGATTGCTTCGGCTTCATTGTTTGCATTTTGAATAATAATATTAGCTTGTTCTTTTCCTTTGGCAACTATTGCGGCAACATCTTTGTATGCGTCATCAATTTTCAATTGACTTACTTTAAGAGTTTCAACAGCTTCAGCGTTTATTTTTTTTGCTTCATCGATGTTGTTTTGAATACCATCTTCTCTTTCTTTTAGAGATTTCATGATTGCAGGAATAGCAAATTTACCCAAAATCAGCATCAATACTATGAAGTTGATAATTTGCCATATAAACAGGCCGGGTTTCACACTTAATGCGTCCATTTTTTTCCTTATTCAATCTAAATAATTTTAAAAGTATATACTTTTAACTATAGTTATATAATTGTAATATCAGATTTTATAAATAAAATTGATATTTAATTATTCGTATAACTATACAAACAATAAATATATTAATTAATAATAATAAGATAAAAGTTTTAAATAATGGTGTTATAATAACTTATGTAATAAGTATATTATTTTTATATTACTACAACACCAAAAATAATTGACTTTTATTCTAATTAATTTTATTAATTATTTACTAGCTAATTGGAAACAAATAAATAAAGCAAAGAATGCAGAACCTTCGATAAGGGCAGAAGCAATGATCATCATTGTTTGCAATTTACCAGCAGCTTCTGGCTGACGT
>JBDNHS010000027.1:0-7018 GCA_041688685.1 Kapaibacterium sp. (SeqCode) | reverse complement strand
TTTCGCTGCAAACGATGATAATCCTAAACGTTCAGCTTCAAGAGATATTAGAAATATTAGAGATACGAGTGAGTCAATCATCTATAAAGTTAAATTTAATGCTGGTGGACCACAAAATTATCCAATAGTTGTAACTTGGGATACAAGAGACTTTATTGATGGTTCTAATCTATTTATTAGAGACTTATTAAATGGTGGTTTATTCCCATCTATTAATATGAGAAACGCTACTTTAGTTGGTGGTCAAAATTCTACTGTCCAGTCATTTACTATTTTAGATAATAGAATTACTGAATTTGTAATTGAATATACTTTACCAAAAACTATTGACTATATAGATGCACAAGGAAGAGCTATTATTAAAGAAGGTTGGAATTTGTTATCTTTACCAGTTAAACCTACTAATTCTGTATGGTCAAACGTATATCCAAACATGTTAAATGCACCTTATGCTTGGTACCAAAACTCTTACCAAATAAAATCTATCTTACAAGAAGGTTACGGTTATTTCGGTAAATATAGTACTGTTGTAGATACTAGATTTGCAGGTACATTTATATCTGAAATCTCTAGAGATAGAGGTAATGCTGTAAGAGTATTCAAAGGTGATCAAGATAGAGGTGGATGGGCTACTGTAGGTGCTTTATCTTTACCTGTACAAGTTGAAAATATTTTCTTTGAACCATTAAGTAACGGTGCTGCTACTCCTAATAAATCTTACACTTTAGCAAGAGGTATTTGGAGTTACAAAACTAACGAAGGTTACAAAGATAATTCAGTAATGTTACCTGGTTTAGGATATTGGGTTAAAGTAAATGAAAACGGATTTTACGGATTAAAAGGTCCTTTCTTGAAACAAAATAACGAAAACAATATTTCTGGTAATAGATTCTTAACTATTGCAAGAAGTACTGCTTTAACTATTAAAGACAATGACCAAAAATTAAATACAATTTATTTTACTAATGATAACTCTGTAAACGTAAATAATTTTGAATTGCCTCCAGTTCCAGAATATGGTGGATTTGATGTTAGATTTGGTGGTAACACTAATTTAACTAACAATAATTCAGATATTATTAGATTACAAGGTGTAACTTATCCTTTAGCTATTGAAATAACAAATGCTAAAGAAACAATTAACTTTACTGACGCTGTTACTGGTATCAACTATGGTACAATTAACAAAGGTCAAAATGGTACAATCGTAATTGAAACTGAAGGTTCAAATGTAATTAAAATGAATGCTGAAACTACTGAAATGGTAAATAACTTCGTTAATTATCCTAACCCAGTAAACGCTAATTCAATTATTGATTATTCTGTTTCTGAAGATGCTAACGTAAATATCTCAATCTATAATGATTTAGGTACTTTGGTTGCAACTTTAAGAAATGAATTCCAAACTGCTGGAGATTATTCAGTTGATTTTGATGCTACTAATATAGCTACTGGTAGCTATATTGCTGCAATTACTGCAGGTAATATCACTAGAACTGTTAAATTGAACGTAGTAAAATAATTATCATTTATATATTATTTAATTTTAATTTTTAATGAATAAAATTATATTTAATATTAGTTGGTGAGAAATATATATAAGAGGGTAGCTTAGGCTACCCTTTTTTTTAAAGCTAATTTTAAAGCAGATTGATTACAAGTTGTTTAACTAATTATTATAGAAAAGAAATGAGACAAAAGTATAGTATTTTAATCAGTTTAAATTTATTAGTATTTTTTTTATTTGTAAATAATTCTTTTACAAAGGAAAAAAGTATTAAACATAATTTGTTGTTTGAATATAATAATGAAGCGGCTGTTGCACTTAGAATGGGAATGGATAGTAGTGCCACAGATTATTGGGATAAAGATTTAGAGCAAGATTTGCCACCATTATCTCCACCAGAGGGTGTTATACCTACGTTTTTTGTTTTAGATACAGCAACTAAACAAAACAAATTATCTCAAATAGACTATAAACTTTATCAAGAAGGTCTAACTAAGAAAAACTATATAGTCAGATTATTAGGTAATCCACAAGTAAATTATAAGTTGATTGTTCCATTTTTACCTGATGAAGTCGATTCTTTAATTGTTAAAGATAGAATTTCTGGAAACTTCTTGAGATGGAAAGTAACTCAATCTAATAAAGATACAGTTATATCTAATTTATATACACAATTTGAAATTGATGTTTTTTATAATACAATTAGTTTGTCTATTAATAAAGAAATAGAAAAAAACAATATTATAAGTGAGGAAATGAATTATTTGTATTCAAATATATTATTGAAAAATAATCAAATAGAAATATTAGACTATAATATTAATTTATTAGCTATCTATGATATTAATGGAAAAATTATTAAAAATTATGAAGATAACAATTTTAATTTGAATAATACCATAGACAATTCTATAATAAATTTAGAAAATAACAATTCAAAATTAATATTTATACACGTAGAAATCAATAATAAACGTCATTATTTAAAATTTATCAATTTATAAAATTATATGAATAATTATAATACAAATAATGAAAAACCAAAGTTAAATGAAATTATAGTTATTTCTGTCTTAATACCTTTATTAAATGAAGAAGAATCTTTAAAAATACTTACTGAAGGTGTAGTAAAGAATTTAAAAGAATTGGTAAATGACAATTATGAAATAATATTTATTGATGATGGCTCAAAAGACAAATCATTAGATGTTATCAAAGAATTACAGAAAAGTAATAATAAGATAAAATACATTTGTTTAAGAAGAAACTACGGTAAATCAGCTGCTTTGGCAGTTGGGTTTGAAAATGCAAGAGGCAAATTAATTATCACTATGGATGCTGATTTGCAAGATGACCCTAATGAGTTCAAAAATTTACTTGGTAAGTTACAAGAAGGTTATGACCTCGTAACTGGCTGGAAAAGAAAAAGACACGACCCAATACATAAAACTTTGCCTTCTAAACTGTTTAATTTTGTAACTTCATCTATTAGTGGATTAAAACTACACGATTATAATTGTGGATTAAAAATATACAAAAGAGAAGTAGTTAAAACACTTGATGTCTATGGTGAAATGCACAGGTATTTACCTGTAATGGCTCATTGGAATGGATTTAAGGTAACTGAACTACCAGTAATTCACCATTCAAGACAATTTGGATATTCAAAGTTTGGAGCTTCAAGATTTATTAAAGGATTTTTAGACTTAATTACATTAGTATTTAATTATAAATTTTTAGAAAGACCATTACACTTTTTTGGAGCGATTGGATTTTTACTTACATTTTTGGGTTTGGTTATCGATGGAGTTTTGACTGTTCAGTGGTTATTAGGAGATATATATTTGAGTGGAAGACCACTAATATTTTTTGGATTGGGTCTTATAATTGTCGGTGTTCAATTTATCTCCATTGGATTGATTGGAGAATTAATGGTCAAAAATAGTAAAACCAGAGGTAATTACTATATTAAAGAATCAAGCTATAAATTCGTAAAAGACGTAAACAAAAATAATAGACATAATCATTAATAGAATATAATTGTCTATAATAGGTTATTATTAATCAAAATTGATAAATAATTATAAATATTACTTAAATTTGTAATAAATGTAATATAACTTTGTTATTATATTAAGAAATACATTTCAAAATATAAAAATAAAAATTGAGGGTAGTTTGCACAAATATTTTACAATATTATTGATAGTTTTATTAAATTACAATAATTTATTTACACAAAGTAAAACAAAAATTAACAAAACTGTTGAGAAAAACGTAAGCAAAAATGCTATTGCAATTGGTTTGACAACTAATAGAGTTTTTGGTATTTCTGCTGAATCTATGTTTTCGACAGATGATGATGCAGCAACTAATGGCAGTTTTAATGGTGCTCAGCCTGGAATAGACTTGAGATATACAATGGATATGGATGAAGAAGGAAGTTTCAGAATACCTGTTGGTCTTAATTACGAATTTTTTTCGGCTAAAGAAAGAATACCAATTTCTAGAATATTAGATATAAAATTAGAACATACTTTGAATATAATATCTCCTTATGTTGGAGTTGAGTATAGATTTTTCAAATTACCAAAAGCTAGAGCTTATGTTTACGGTGGGTTTGATTTAAAAGCGAGTTTTATAACTAATGCCAAATATACTCAAAGTGTAAATAATATAAATACAGGACAGAACGAATCTCAAGGCACAGCAAGTAAAGAAAATGCAATGAGATTAGGAACAACTTATAGAATCGGAATTGAAGGCGAAATTAGTGATAATTACGAAATCAATGTAAGTAGTGGATTGAATGTATTAAATTTGATAGGTAAAGATGGCAATAGAGGGGAATTACTAACACCAATTCCAAGATCAAGCCCAATATCAAGTGAAAATCAAGAGTCAATAGTTTATGGTTTATTTTTCTCTATATTGCTACAATATAGATTTTGATTTAATTTAGGGTTGTTATTAGTTTAATTAAAATATAAACAACCAAATTATTCTACAAAAAATTAATTTATTCTCATTTTGGCAAAAAAAGAAATAAAAGATATATTTTACAAAAGTGATTGTTTACATTTTAGAGGCGATTTGCCTTGTAAACCTCATAAAGAATTTGGTTACAAGTGTGAAAGCTGCAATGTGTATATTAAAACCAATAAAAAGATTTTAATAATTAAATTGGGTGCTATCGGTGATGTAATTAGAACTACACCTTTACTTGAAAAAATTAATCAAGTTTATCCGAATTCTGATATTTGGTGGCTAACTCAGTACCCAGATATACTACCAAGAGAAATAAATAAGATTTTGCCTTTAAATCTTGAATCAATATTACTAATTGAAAACACTGATTTCGATATTGTTTATAGTTTAGATAAAGACTTACCTGCAGTTTCTATTGCCAAAAAAGTAAACTCAAAAGAAAAATACGGGTTTATATTAGAAAATGGCAAACCCGCTCCAATTAATGAATTAGCAAAACATAAGTTTTATACAGGTTTATTTGATGATGTAAATAAACAAAATCAAAAATCATATTTAGAAGAAATATTTGAAATTTGTGGTTGGGAATTCGAATTTCAAGAATATAAAATCAATTTAGAAAGTAACAGAAAGTTTGAATTTAATAATGACAACAAAAAAATCGTTGGCTTAAATACTGGTTGTGGAGATAGATGGGTCTCTAGATTATGGCCCGATGAATATTGGATTGAGTTAATTCAAAAATTACAAAAAGAAAACTACTATCCTATTTTGCTCGGTGGCAAACAAGAAGATGAAAAGAATAAATATTTTGTAGAACGAACAAATGCTTATTATCCAGGGAATTTTAATATACAAGATTTCATTTCATTGGTCAATCATACAGATATTGTAGTAAGTGCAGTTACAATGGGAATGCACCTCGCCACAGCTCTAAAAAAGCCATTAATATTGATGAATAATATCTTTAACAAGTATGAATTTGAGTTGTACAATAGAGGCGAGATAATTGAGCCAAAAAATGAATGTATATGCTTCTTTAGTGCTAAATGTAAAAATGATGAATATTTTTGTTTAGACTCACTCAAGCCAGATGAAATATTAAATGCGATAAAAAGACATATTTAGAATATGTCTTTTTTTTTTGTTGGTTAAAAAATTAAAAATAGCATACAATTAAAATAAATTTAATTGCAAATAGTTTTATAACATAATACATTTTTAATTAAAATAAATTAATTGAAGAAATAGTAAAGTAACTAATAGATATACTCATTTTATGGCTGAATTTAAAATATTAAGAAATTATATGGTGGATATCTACATCAATGAAGATGTCGATGATAAATTTATTAGTTTGATTCCACAACAAAGAAATAGAATAAATGAATTGATGCAACTTGGGGTAATATTAACTTACAGTTTGTCGCTTGATAGGTCTAGATTATGGATTACTATGTTTGGCGAAAATGAAGAAAGTGTGATGAAAACTCTCCAAACTTTCCCAATGATAGAATACTTTTCTCCAGAAATTTACGAATTAGCATTCCATAATAATATTTCATACAGAATGCCAGAGTTATCTTTGAATTAAGAATGAGTTTGCTATTTTGATTATTCTAAAGTATATAATTTTTTTTTAATAATTATTCAATATTTTTTTGAGTGAATAATTGCATAGAATCTATATCAAGAGCAACTAAATACCCTAAATTATCATTAGAGTTTTTGTAAACGCAGCCACCATCTACAACAATTCTATTTGAATTAAGAGATTCTTTAATTACTTTTAAATTAATCGGTGTGTGCCCAACAATTATTTTTTTATTATTAATTTTGGCAATATCAATTTCTTTAGGATCTAAGTTCCTTATCCAACACATAGAACTAATATCGGTTAGCGGGTTATCACAATTAAAATTTAGCCCACCGTGTACCAAAATATAATCATCTAATTCTATAAAATTAAATAAATTCTCAAAAAAGCATATGTATTTTTTTTTGAGTTCAATTGGGTGATGTATGCCAAAACTATCCAATGTTGTTTTGCCACCAGATTTGTACCAATTGCTAAATGTTGCAGCATTATTGATGGATTCCAAAAGCAGTTGTTCGTGATTACCGAGCAAACATTTTACATTATATCCTTTGATAAGCAATTCGATTACATAATTTACAACTTGTTTGGAGCTATGCCCTCTATCGATAAAATCACCAAGAAAATATATTTGGTCATTTTTATTGATTTTAATAGTTTCAGTTAATAGATTATATAATGATTTATAGCAACCATGAATATCACCAACAACTATGCGTCTCCCATTCATTTTAATAAATTTAGTGTAGCATTAATATTTATTTTTACAAATTAATAAAAGTATTGATAAATTCAAATAAAATTAAAATTTAAAATATTCTAAGAATATAAAATGATAATTAATATAATACAAAAATCAACCATACTGTTAACTGTATGGTTGATGAAGATTGAGATAGTCTTCGGAATCAAGGGGTCGTGACCCA
>JBDNHS010000207.1:0-2636 GCA_041688685.1 Kapaibacterium sp. (SeqCode) | reverse complement strand
TATAAATAATATTAATATATAAAATTTACTATAAAAATATTTACATTATTTACATTCATCTAACTCATTGTAAATACTAAGGGTTCTTGCAGATGGATCTGTTGCATTGGGTACCCATTTTGGTAACCAGTAATATGGTAAAATTCCATACTGTTCAGGATACATTGAATCATATAATTCGTGATAATATAAAGCCTCCTTTGTATGAGGTTTAATAAATCCTTCATATTTTTTTATCCCTTCTTCAAAATATTCATCTGATATTTTTAAATTAATCTTTTCTTGAATTATTTGATACCACGATTTTGTTTGCGATGATACTCCATCTGAAAATGCTTCCTTCTTTCTCCACAATACACTGGTAGGAAGAAGGTTGATAGATTCAAATGATTTACGTAATAACCATTTTTCACATTTGGCGATTTTACCATCTTCATAGGTATGAGTTTGAGGCATTCTTAATTCAGGATCTATTGACAGATACAAGTCTACAAAATCTTTATCTAAAAATGGAACTCTGGCTTCTAGTCCATTTGATGCAACGCCCCTATCTGCTCTTAGTACATCAAAATAATGAATATCTTCTAATAACTTTATATTTTCAATATGTAAAGCTTCTGGACTTGGTGCTTTATGAAAATATAAATATCCTCCGGTTAATTCATCAGAACCATCGCCTATTAATAATACTTTAATATTGGTATTATCTGCAATCCATTTTGATACTAGATATTGTCCAGTACTTGCTCTAATAGTTGTTATATCAAATGTTTCAGTTATTTTTATAATTTCTTCTAATTTATCCAACCACTCAGATTCCGGAATTTCAATATTAGTATGAGAACTTCCAATGTGGTCTGCTACTATTTGTGCAAATTTACAATCCGGAGAATCTACCATTCCAATAGAAAATGTTTTAAGTGTCTTTCCCCTAGCTTTTAAAATTTCCGATGCTTTTCCTGCAATCAAACTTGAATCAAGGCCTCCAGATAACAAACAACCAATTTCCCTGTCAGAATCTAATCTTGATTCAACTGCTTTTGTAAATAGACGCCTAATTATTTTGTAAACATCATCTAAATCAGGCTTTTTAACAATTGGTGAATTTCCAATTCTATAGTATAAACCTGCATTAAAATATAATTTTATATCATCTTTCATTCCAGTTATGTGAAGCCAAGTTCTGGGTCTAAATACTTCTATCTTATTATTGGATTTTATGTCAATTAAACCTTTCATTTCAGAACAAAATGCTATTGTATCTATATCTATCAATGAATAAAATAATGGTCTAATTCCAAATCTATCACGACCTAAATATAAACCATAATTAATCTTTCCACTCTCTAAATCTTCATATATATCATATATTGCAAAAGCAAATTCACCATTAATTTTTTTAATTAAACTATCAATTCCATAATTTAAAAATAAAGGAAGAATAATTTCACAATCCGAATGCGATTTCATTTTCCAATTATAATTTCCGGATGTTTCAATAAATTCAACAGATTCCTTTATTTCCTTGTGATTATAAATTTCACCATTACACATTACATAAACTGTACGTAAAACCTGACGCCCTGTACCAGAATCTATCATCTTGTAAGAATGTGTAAATGGCTGGTCTCCTTGAATACTTGTGTCCATAATAGCTAATCTATGAAATCCTATTTTATAATTGTTATTATCAATATATGTTGACCTGTCTGGACCTCGGTGTTTTATTGTCATAAATTTTTTATGTAAATTACTATCAGATTTAAAAGTACTGTTTAATGTTAATAATCCCCAAATTCCACACATAATAGCTATAATAATAGTATAATTGTTATAATGTTAAATAAATAAATATTTATTTAATATTTCAATGTTTTGTAAATAAATATAAAATATAAAAATTTAGTAGATACTATGAGTGGACTATAGTTTCAGTATCATCATCATTCTATCTATAAATGCCTCTATATGTATAATATCACGTCTACTTTTAGATAATCTATATTCATATATAGAAGCATAATTAATTATTGACATTTTTTTTTCATCACACATATCGTTATTATTTAATAATATTATATTTAGTATATCTTTTATTATAGTATTTGATGATATATTTGTTATCATCATGTTGTAAATGAAATCCCTAATTTTTTGTATATTACCACCTTCAGTTATTTCTTTTATCAACTTATTTATTGAAAGTTGATATGCGTTATCTGTTACCTTTCTATATTTATAAAGATCCATTTTCCATAAAATTTTCTTTAAATTACCATTTGAAGTTTCTAATATTTTGTGTATTGTATATGGTTCTAATTTTATATTTTCTAAACTTGCTATGTTAAAAATCCATTTTATTAATTCATCGTCTGTTTGTGTAGGTACATGAATACATAAACAACGACTTCTTAACGGTTCTATTACTTTTGATAATGAATAACACCACATAATAAATCTACAAGATTTGGAATATATTTCCATTGTACGTCTTAGCGATGTTTGCGCATAGTATGACAAATTATCCAAATGATTTATTTGTACTGCTTTAAATGTTCTATTTTTCTCAAAAATACAAAGTGGATATTTTTTAGCAGATACTTTAACAATATCTTGAATTAAATATCTGTCAAAAT
>JBDNHS010000206.1:0-5132 GCA_041688685.1 Kapaibacterium sp. (SeqCode) | reverse complement strand
ATAAATATCAACGAATATGTTGGGGATTATTTTATTTACAACCACTTAGAGGTGTTATATTCATAATAATGTAATATTGAGTAGTTTTACGGCTCCTGTTGAGCCGAGTAAAGAAAAAAAAAGGTATAAATCTTAAATAAGATATATACCCAATGAATAATTATAATAATAAGATTAATGTTCGTTTCCTGCAAGCCATCTTTCGGCATCAATAGCAGCCATACAACCAGAACCAGCTGCAGTTACAGCTTGTCTATAAACAAAATCCTGTGCATCACCACAAGCAAAAACCCCAGGAATGTTAGTATTAGATGATTTGCCAATAGTATTGATATACCCCACTTCGTTCATATCTATTATACCATTGAATATATCAGTGTTTGGTTTATGCCCAATCGCAATAAAAGCGCCACCAGCTTCAATAGTTTCTGTCTCACCTGTTTCAATATTCTTTAAGTTAGCGCCAGTAAGCTTTTTGATACCTTTGTCATTTGTTGTACCAATAAACTCTTCAACCACCGTATTAGTAATTATTTTAATTTTTGGGTGATTTTTTACTCTATCAACCATAATCTTAGATGCTCTAAAATTCTCTGATCTATGTATTAATGTAACTGATTCGCCAAAGTTTGTCAAAAATAATGCCTCTTCCATTGCTGTATCTCCCCCACCTATTACAACGATTTTTTCTCCTCTAAAGAAAAATCCATCACAAGTAGCACAAGCAGAAATTCCAGCACCCCAATAAGTGTCCTCACCTTTTGTTCCTAATAATTTGGCAGTTGCACCAGTAGAAATAATAACAGAATCAGCGGTATATTCATTTCTGTCAGAAGATACTTTAAATGGACGACTTGAGAAGTCCACCTTATTAATCGTCTCATAAATAGATTTTACACCAAATCTATGTGATTGTTTTCTAAATATTTCCATCATTTCGGGACCTTGAATACCATGTTCGTACCCTGGGTAATTTTCTACTTCAGTTGTAATAGTTAATTGCCCGCCCGGTTGTTGCCCTTCGAATACAACAGTTTCAAGATTTGATCTTGATGTGTATAATGCAGCAGTAAATCCAGCAGGACCAGAACCAATTATTATAACTTTGTGATGATTAGACATTTTTTCTCCTATATAATATTTTTTTCATATAAACGATAATTAATTATTATTATTAATCAAGAAACAAATTAAAATTTGTTTTGACATAAATCAGTTGAAATTAAATATGAATAATTTTCTAAAATATCTAAAAACAACAAATCGACTTTCAATTTTATTCATTTCTTTATTAATTTCTGTGTTTACTTACTCTTGTCAAACAAATAGTGATGTAATTGACGAAAACTTAGTAAATACGTATAAAGAAATAATAATTGCAAGAGAAACATATAAAGATATTAATGAAGCTAATTTGGAAGTTGCAAAAATATTAAAAAGCCATAATCTAACAGAAGATGAGTTCAGAAAAGAATTGTTTGACACAATGGTCAAAAACAAAAATTTCACAAAATTCATTGATTCTGTCAAAAGCGAAGTAATGAAAGACTTAAAATAACAATCAAATTTAGTTGATAGTTATTTATTTTTGGATTCATTAACTGTAAGTTATTTAGAAGTTAATTCATTTTGATAAACATAATGTCTAAGGTATTTTGGGTACATATCAATCACTGTGATATTATTTGGTGTGATAATATTCGGAATTAAATACCCGTCAACATCTTCAAGTATAGTTTTTGCATCAATTTTGATTTTGATAGAATTATAATTCAATTTCAAAATATTATTAATCCCACCTCTAACTGTCAAACTTAACTGTTGTGGATATATTCTGTGTTCACTTTTGAGTGTACCGATAATTTCAACAGGTATATTTTCAATTACATATTCACTTAATTGATCAATTTTTTGAGTAATTCTTACATTATTAGATTTACTTATAAATTTAATTTTACCATCCAAATTATCTAATTTAGCTTTACCTCTGAAATCTTTAAATAAATTCTTATAAACTTTATCTTCCGTCTCTATAAATTCCAATTTTTCGATTACTTTTTTACTTCCTCTGACTTTAATATAACTTGGATTTAGAACTTGTTCCTGTGCTAATACAAATTGTTTATCAGGAATTATTTTTACTCTTGATTTGATAGGAATATCTTTTTCGATTACTTTATCCAAAGTCAAAGTAATAATTTCTGGATAAACTTCCAAAGGAGTAAAGTTGCCTATTGACTCAGTAAATTTCGTTAATATTTTTTTATTGATATTAACAGTATCTGAAATTAAATTTAACTTTGCTAAATCTAGATAACATTGTTTATTTGTGTTAAAATACAACAAATTAAATAAATCCCAGCCGTTACCTTTTACTTTTATTGAAATTGATTTTGGAAGGTCGGTTTCAATTGCTTTATCATAAGGAGTTTTAATTATCAATGGAATATCCACATTATAAGAATAAGTGTCATTAAAATTTGCATAAAACCAAAAAGCAAATGCAAATAAGTATGCCCCCCAAAAAGATATCTTTTTTATGTGTAAGTTAAAATTTTTGAAATATTTATTAATGAATTTAATAAATTGTCTAAAGATGTACTTATTAGTGAATTTTATGATTTTATCTATAAAATTACTTAATCTTTTACCTATAATATTTTCTATTTTTTTTCTCAAACAATCTTAATTTTAAAGTGTTTATTAATTGAGGTAATTTACAAATGCAATTTACAAAATAATTATAAAATTGAATTATTTAAATATATTAATTAAATTGTAATTATAAAAAAATTAATTTATAAAAAACATAATTTTAAAAAGAAAGTTGATTTTATGCAAAGTATTAGAGTAGTTACGGCGGCGGCGCTTTTTGACGGACACGATGTTTCAATTAATATATTTAGAAGATTATTACAAAAAAGAGGCGCTGAAGTCATAAATTTGGGACACAACAGGTCTGTGAATGAAGTTATAACTGTTGCTATCCAAGAAGATGTTGATGCAATTCTGATTAGTTCTTACCAAGGTGGGCACAACGAATATTTTAGATATATCATTGATAAATTAAAAGAAAATAATGCTGAACACATATTAGTATTCGGCGGTGGTGGTGGCGTAATATTACCAAACGAAATAGATACTTTAGAAAGTTATGGAGTTACTCGCATTTATCACGCCATTGATGGACAAAAATTAGGAATAGACGGCATTTCTGATGATATTATCAATAGAATAAAAGAAATCAAAAAAAATGGTAAGCCCAACTTATTAAGTAATATTGATAGTAATCTCATTGAAAATAATAATTTAAAAAATCATTATTCAATTGCCAGACAATTAACTTATTTGGAAGAAGTTGAAATTAACCCAGAAAATTTAGCCCAAATAAAAAGTATTTATCAAAAAAATAACAAAAACCAATCTATCGTTTTAGGATTTACAGGAACCGGAGGCAGCGGTAAAAGTTCTTTGATAGATGAAATTATTGGTAGATTTATTACTTTTACTAAAGATATTTCTATTGGTGTATTGGCAATAGACCCCACAAAGAGTAGAACACAAGGCGCTTTGTTGGGTGACAGAATTAGATATAACCAAATTTATAATGATAGAGTATATTTTAGGTCATTCGCTACTAGAAATAGTGAAAGTGAAATAAGCGAAAGTATTACAGATGCAATTTCTGTTCTCAAATCTTGTGGATTTGATATAATATTTGTTGAAACAAGTGGAATTGGACAAGCTAATAGTAAAGTTGCAAGTGTAACTGATCACTCGCTTTATGTTATGACTGCTGAATTTGGCGGACCTTCACAATTAGACAAAATAGATATGTTGGATATTGCTGACTTTATAGCAATTAATAAATTTGAGAAAAGAGGTTCGGAAGACGCTTATCGTGAAGTGATGATAAATCAATTAAGAAGTAAGAAATTTAATGTTGATAAATCACAACCACTCGAAGAGTTAGAAATTAATGTTTATGGATGCTCTGCAAATCACTTTAATAATTCTGGGGTAAATAGATTATTTAAAGATATTTTAGATTTATTGAAAAATAAAAATTATCGAACATATAATATTAATGAAAATTTAATAAATTTATTACCGACAAAATTAGAAAGAGACTCTGGTTTGATTGATAATAATAGAATTACATACTTATCCGAAATTTCGACAACAGTTAGAAACTATCATCAAAAAAGTATTTCTGAGGCAGATTTAGCAAATAAAGTATATTCATTAAAAAATACAATCAGTATTATTGAAGATGAGAGTATAAAAGAAATACTAAATCAAGAGTACAATAAATTATGGAATAGTTTAGCGACCGATACACAACGTTATTTGAATAATCATCAAATTAAGTCTGAAGAATATCTTAAAGACTCTACTGATTATGAAATTCAAGGTAAAAAAATACATATTGAATTATTTACCAAAAGTTTGTCAGGTACAAAAATTCCAAAAGTTGCTCCCCCTACTTTTCAATCTTGGTACGAAATAACTAAATTTTATTACAAAGAAAATTTCCCTGGTGAATTCCCTTTTACAGCTGGAGTATTTCCATTCAAGAGAACTACCGAAGACCCAAAAAGACAATTTGCTGGTGAAGGCTCTCCCGAAAGAACAAACAAAAGATTTCATTATTTATCAGAAAATGACGCAGCAAAAAGATTATCTGTTGCATTTGATGGTATAACACTTTATGCCGAAGACCCTGCAGAACAACCAGATATTTATGGCAAAATTGGTGAAGCTGGAGTTTCGATTTGTACAGTAGATGATATGGATGTATTATTAAAAGGGTTCGACCAAACAAATCCATTGACATCTGTATCTATGACTATTAATGCACCTGCACCAATTATGGTTGCATTCTATTTTATTACAGCATTCAAAAGAGAATTGAATAAATTAGAAGCAAATGGTCAAAAGTTAAATACTATTGAAAAAGAAAATTTAAAGATTGAAACGTTTAGGAAATTAAGAGGTACTGTCCAAGCCGATATGCTAAAGGAAGATCAAGGTCAGAATACTATAATTTTCTCTATTGATTTCGCAATGAAATTAATTGGTGATTTGCAAGAATATCTCTCAAATAATGCAATTAAAAATTATTATTCCTT
>JBDNHS010000205.1:0-3982 GCA_041688685.1 Kapaibacterium sp. (SeqCode) | reverse complement strand
ATTGATTGTAGGTCAGAATATATTGCTCTAAAAGGGTAAACTGTAAAACATAAATTATTATCCCAGTCAGGAGGTAAATGTGTAAAAGTATTTTCTTTGTTTTGTTTTGAATATGTGTTATTATAAATATAAGTGTTGTCGTTAGCTATGGATACAAAGCTTTCTTGTACCCAATTATCTGGAATATTATTTCCAACGTGAGGCCAAAAATCTCCTTCTCTGTTGTTAGAGGCTTGTCTTAAATCTGTATTATAAGAACTTTCACAATAAAAACTAGGAACACCATAAGCAAATAAATAAAAATATCCGTCGTAAAATGTTCTGCTTGGGTTATTTTCTTTAGGTTCTTGATTGTTACGACAGTCAAAATTATGTGCTTTATAAGAAATAAAGTTAGTCATTTTAGAAGGAAGTGCTTCATCTGTGTCTATGTTATAATTACTTAATATAGATCTTGAAGAGTGCCAGTACTTTGGGTAGGCAATATTTCCTATTTCATCGTAAAATATATCTGAATCGTCTGGAGCACTAACTCTATTATCAAAGAAAAAAGGTAGCTTAGTTTTAAAAGCAAACTTTGAAATAAAAGTGTCTCCTCCAAAAATAACACAAGAATCAGATGCATTGTTTAGTATATGCTGAAACCCTGTGTCAATTGTGTTGTATGAATATATTTGTCCCCATTGTCCTATAAATGTATTTTTTAAAGAAGCATAATAAGACACAACTTGTATGTCTTCTTGTTTTGCAGGAGTGGCACAATTTTCTAACTCTGATATTGTGTATCTTGATCTATCTTCAAATATAGAATTACCCCCTGACACCATAAAATTACTTTTACTTGGGAAAGGAAGGGCTGTTTTATTGTTGTCAGATGTTTTTAAATAAACTGAAGACTCTCTTTGGTAATTATTAATAGGGTAGTCATCAATATCTCTTCCAGTAGATTGAACTCCTGGGATTAAATATTTTTTTGACTCTACTGGTCTCTGTTTAATACCTGCGTCATTAGGTATTGCCATAGAGTTATTATAGTCTGCAATAGAGTTATAAGAATAAGCATAATTTTTTCTAGTTATACCATTAACATAAATAGTTAAATATGCTTGATAAGCAGCAAACATTGCTTGAGCATTAAATTCATCTGATATTCTTCCTAACTCAGCAGACAAATCAAGAGCATCTTCTTGTGCTTCTTTTGTTAATAATCTGTATTTAGCGTTGTCTTTTACTTCAACAAAATGACCAAGTCCTTTACCAAATATTACATTTTCTAATTTAAGAACATCTCCTAAAAAAGGTTGTGCAAAAGAAGTTTCAGGAGAATTAAATATTTGTCTGTACGCTGCTGGGTCACTGTCGTTAATTGGAATTAAAGGAGTTTCTGAATCACAGGGATTATTTTCTACCTTGGTTATTAAATTTATATATGCAGGCCCATCATCAGAAATATCAATTTTTATAGGAACTGTTCCTTTTGTTACAGAAACTCTAAAACGACAATCACGGCCATTAAAACTTATTCCAAAAGTGTAGGAACGAGTTCCCATTACTATGTCTTCCCATTCAATTTTTACTTTTCTGTTTCCGTTTAGTCCTATGTCATAGACATCATAAGTAGCATTAGAAATATTACAAATTGATCCTGTATTGCCTGAAGGAAGACTAACAGGCTTACATTGTCCAACTATTCTGTTTACAGCTTTTATTACATTTACAATTCCTACCGAAGTAACTGTTGGCTTTGTTATAGAACATAAAAACCTAGTGCCTGTGCTTCTGTATTTAATATTCTTTTTTTTGTTTGTATTGCAATCTGTATATTCAATGTCTATAAAGTTTCCTAAATTATCTGATTCTGGTAATGCAAAAACATTAATTGTAAAGTTTTGGCATTCTTGGGCCCATGCATTATTTGTTTTATTTAAAAACGGATCTTTGTTTAAATCATTATAAGGATAATTTGGGTAATAATAATCTTGTTCTTCTTTTCTGTATGTTCCAACATTTCTAAGAATTCCTTTTCCTATAATTGATTTGTTTGTAGCTCTGTCCCCTCTTACAATTTTGTACCCAACAATATCATCTTTTTCTTCTTGTGATAGATTAGAATTATTTATTAAAGAAGCTATTTGAGGTAAACTAACTCTAACTCCTATAGGAAAAACATTTTTTGCTCCCATTGTTACATTCGCCACTCCTGTAAATTGAGGAGAACTGTGTATAGGAGAAACCAAAACATCAGGAAACTTGTGGTGTCTTATATTTTGTCCTGCAAGATCTCCCCAAACATCTGTTTCACAAGGATACATTTCTGCTGACTCCCAATATGAAAAGTCTCCATATTGATGAGAAGAAGCATTTAATATTGGAGAAGAATTAGAAGCCCCTAAGTTTGTGGCAGTGTTATAAACTTCCCACCGTTCTTTTGTAGTTCCTTCTCCTACATAATCTTCATTACTACTGTTTATAATATTTCTATCAAAAGAATTTGCAACTCTTCCAGGAATATGGAATCCATCTGTTTGTTTTCCGTTTTTAGTTAAAAAAACTATTTCAAAAGGATATATTTCATCTCTTAAATAACCTCTAAGACTTGTTGCATTTAATTCATCTGAGTAATCTTCAGTTTTTGGTATGCTATATGTTTCCCATTGTAAAGAAATAGCAGATGCTATTGATTGGTAATTAACTCTTGTATCAGATACAAGCCCACTCCACACTAGGACGTCCTGTACGGACGTTAAATCCTCTGCTACATCATAGTAAGGGAATCTTTCAAATACGTCGTTAATAGACAGTCTTATGTTCTCTACGATTTGTCCTGTGTATGTAATAGTTTCTGTAGTGTTGCTTATAGAATATGTTCCTACAAGTTCTACAGAAGTTATATTGTTTATTGTTTTAATTACTATAACATTAAAATAAGTAAACTGACCTGATATATCAAGATTAGATATACTCAAAGAAATAGACTTACCTACAGGATAATCAAAGTTTGGCGTTGTTATATCTTTGTCAGCAATAGGTGTTGGGTTGGTAATTGAATAAAACGATGTATAAGGATTACCAACAGCATCAGAGTATTGTGAAGCAAATTGATAAGCTCCTGCAATTAAATTTCCTCCTGCTAATATATCAGTTACTTCTAGCTCTGGGATATTAAAATTAGGTTGTAATTTTATTTGATTGCAATCTAGGTTTCCTATATCAAAAACAGGATCGCATAGCAAAGTACCTGATAAAAGTTTCCAAGGAATTTTATCTGGTTCAATGTCTAAATATCTTCTTGGATTAAACCCATCTGTCCAATAAATCTCTGTAGAACAGTTATTTATCTTATGAGCAACTTTGTGTATAGGGTGCTTTATTTTAAAATTTAAACAATCTGAATTAACAATTACTCTGTAAACACAGTCATTGTTATCCATGCATCCTATTTGACTGTCATTTGATTCTGGGTTAACAATAAAAAATATGTGTTTTTCTTTTTCAGCAATAAAATAACGACCTATTAAAACATATCCTTCTGGAAAAACAACACAAAGTTCATTGCCTTGTTCGTTTTGGTAATTAATAGAAGTACCATCATAGCTTTCTACAGAAGCATTTAGTGCATACGAAAGTTTACCCTTTGGTATTTGATTGACACTGCCATCTAAATTTAATCCTGCTATTGCTGAATTAAAAGATTGCTTTGTGTTTCCTTGAGAAACATTATCTTCTGAATTTTTTGCCATGGTTTGTATTAGTTATTACGTCTTCTTCCAAATCTGTTTGTAGCATTAGGCAACTCATACATTTTATTTCTGTTAAGATCATTTTTAATTCTCCTTTGTTTTTCATGTGGAGTTTGTTTTTTGATCTCAATCATTGCCATAACAAATGCTTCGTCATGCAGTTGTTTGTAATAAATCATTTTTTGTTGTATCTGAGAAAAAGTTTCATCAATTAATTGATTACTTAACATTTCAAATACTTT
>JBDNHS010000204.1:0-3005 GCA_041688685.1 Kapaibacterium sp. (SeqCode) | reverse complement strand
TAAAGTCAATAAATCCTTTAAATAATTCACTTGTGCGCGAATAATTATCAAACAAATCAATTATATAATCATATTTTTCATTTCTTAATTGAAATATAAGTTTAATAGAATTTATAAGTTTTTTGTCATAATGAAAAACTTTTTTCACATAATTTTCTATTAAGTGTTTTGCAAAATAATTTTTGTTACCCAAAATTATGTGTATCTCAGCTTTTGGCATCAAAATACTAAAATTCCTAATTATTCCAGTAGAAATTATTAGGTCGCCGAGTCTGTCTTGTCTTAGAAGTAGTATTTTCATTGGTTAATTATTCATTTGTTATCAATTTACTTTTATTAAGAGAAATAGCTTTTAATTTTATCAAAAATATAAGTCTCATTTTCAGTATTGTCAATTTTATTTATAATTAAGTAAACAATATTATTTTTATAATCAATTTCAATAAAGTCAATAAATCCTTTCAATAATTCATCATCAAAGAATTCATTATTAATCTTTGAGAATTTATAAATAGTCAATAATGTAACTTCCTCTTTATTGATTAGATTAGGTACTTCATTAGTATAATAATTGATAGAGAGGTTTATATTGTCTTGCTTATAAAAATTTGTGTGTCCAAATGTATTAGTTTTAAAATGATTTTCAAAATCGGTAAGATTATCAAAAGAAAATGAGTATTTATTTAAATTGAAATTAACTATAAAAACTGGCTCGCAATTTATTGGAGTAATTGAATTGTTGCTTATAGTTGTTTTAATTATATTATTGTTATTCATCTCAAAGATTGATGAATAAGTAATTTCAATGTCATTATCTTTACAAATTTGCAACATTTGTTTATAAAGTAACTTTAGTCCCAATTTTGATAAATCGATTGATTGATTATAATCTAAGACGTTTAAGGTATTAAATTCAGAAAAAACTCTTGGGTCGCAATTATAAACGCCTTTTGTATCTGTAATTATATTGAGCTTTTTTGAATTGAAAAATTTACAAATTACCGCAGCAGTAAGATTAGAACTTTCCATACCCATAGTTGTAATTTCATTTTTCTCACTTTTGGCTATAAATCCTTGAGTAATAAATGTAAAATGTTCTTCATTTGATATAGTATTTGAAATAACTTTTAAATTAATATTTGAATTAACATTATTATAACCAACATTGTCTAATATTCTGCTTAATTTTTTAAATGTTTGCTTTTCATCTATAAAGGCATTGTTATAGGTATCATTAGTTGTTACAAAATCAAAGGCACTTACTAAATTTATATTATCGTAATTAGTACTAATATAGTCATTACTATTATTAGTACTAACTGAAGTAACGAGTTTATTTGAGTTAAGTATTTTAGATAATTCTATACTATAATTAATTGTATTAAAGGCTAATACCTCACCATAAGAAATAACCCTGTCCAAAGTCTTTGCACTATAAAGGTTCAAATAACTTACATTCTGAAGTGTTTCATTAATTTCATTTAAAAATATTTCAAAACTCTGTTTAAATTTCGTGATTAGTGTGTTAATTAATTCATTTATAATCTCATTACTTTTTGAATCAATAATGCTTGATTGTTTTGATAAAATTAGATTATTAATTAAATTTAAGTGAAAATTATAAATTTGGTTCAAAATTTGTTGAACTCTTTTCTTTTGTTTTGTATCTTTTTTATTTAAACTGATATAATTATTAATAGATTTGTCAATTGACAATTCCAAACACTTCTTTAAATCTTTTGTATTTTTATCAAAAGCTGAAATAATAAAAAATGCAGAATTATTATGAGAAGATGAGTAGTTAGTAATATAATTAATTAACTGAGAAAATAATTCTAGTTTATTTATTTTACTTCCGCCTATTTTAATTATATCCATATAAATATTTTCCAAAATAACTGAGATGACAAATTAGTTAGTATTGATAAAGAATTTTCGAGAATTTATTGAGAATTTAATGTTTAATTATTCAAGAAATTAAATTTGTTTTCAATAATAAATTCAAAATTAATTAAAAAATAATAAAAATATTTTAATATTTGAATAAATTATATTATTTTTGTTGATTAGAATAAATATAATGTCTATAATATAAATAAGATATACCGTAAAGTAGTATTATTATGCTATTATACAGTAAAATTTTTCTCTTGTGATTTATATATTTGATTTAGTAAATTGGTTCTAATGAAAAACAGTTAAAAAATATGTCAGAAGTTAAAAATATGTCAGAAGTTAAAATCCAAAAAAAGCATTTTTTTAAGGATTTAAAAAAAACTATATTTTTTTATTTGAGTTTGTAACTTTTAGAAAAAATTTATGTTATAGTAATAGTTGAAAGTATCTATAACGTAGAATTTTATTGGTAATGTTACTAAAATCCAGATTATATTTAATTATTAAAAAATTAAAACGATAATCAAAGAAAGCGTGAGTGTAGACACAAAGTGGTTTTTAGGTGAATTAATAAAGTAAATACAAAAAATTAAGATTTTTTAAATAAAAATTAATTTTTTTAACAAAAAATCAAATATTTTTAAACAAAAAAACATTTTTTAAATTTTTTAATCAACAATTTTTAATAAGAGGAAGTATATATGAAAAATATTATACAAAAAAACTTAGCAAAAGTGTTTATGATTATCATAGCATTATTTGTTGCGTTCCCTTCTACTAATATTAAAGCTCAGCAGTATTGTTCCGCGAACTTTACTTCTACTACTATACAGTGGTATGGGTTTTATGCTTACATCGCTAGAGTAGCTTTGGAAACTAATAGTTCTGCAACTACAGCTCCTGTAACTGAGTATGCAAGAAATGCTACTCGTCCAGGTGCTTTTACAAATTGGTATCCAGCAACGGCTTACCCTGGTCCTAATGGTCCTGGTTCTGGTAATACTAATTACACATTCACACGTAATCCTGCTATCGATATGAAAATCGGTTCTAATTATAGATTTAGAATCGATATCATGGGTTTTGCTAGTTTAACTACTAGATTCTTT
>JBDNHS010000203.1:0-15108 GCA_041688685.1 Kapaibacterium sp. (SeqCode) | reverse complement strand
TTTTGATTTTTTTAGATCTTCGACAGCAAATTGATATTGTTCAGAGTTTTTAGATATAGTATTTTCGGTACTCAAATTCAAAAAATGTATATCTCCCCAATCATAGGAATAATATGGCTTATTGTCGTGTGAATGTTTATCTTTTGGGTTTGAAATAATTACAGATTGTGTAAATGCTTTTGTATTTTGATTCCAACCTTCGTGATTACCTACTGCATTATAAAATGGGACATTGCAAATGAATTTTTCATTATTTTCGATAAAAAACTCATCTTCCCAATATTCATAGTCTTTTTTGTAAGCGAGGTCACCCAGATAAATTGCAAAATGTGGATTTTGTTTTGCCATTCCATTTGCAATTTTATTGAATATTTTTGCACCAGAGCGACTATCTCCCATTACAACAAATTTAAAGTTTCCAATATCTTTTGAAGAAGTGATAAAAGTATAAGGCGAACAAATTTTCTCAGATAATTTGTCAGATATGTCATTAGTTGTTTCATTAGAAGTTTCATTAACTGTGGAATTATTGCATTTTATTTTATAATGAAACATAGTGTTAGGTTTTAGATTATTAAGTATAATTCTATGGACAAAAGTTTTATTCGCTTTTGAATTATCTAACTTAGAATTTTCGGTTTCAACATAAAATTCAGTTTTCGCCTCTAATGATTTTGAATTGCCTAATTCATTATATATTACCCAAATCGGATTTGTATCATCTGATTCGACCATAATTACAGCTAATTTATCGGTAACAGATTGTAAATATGGCAATCTAATTATTTTCGCATTAGAATTTGAGATATTAATTACAAACAATATAAATGATATTAATATAATTATATTAAATTTTGTTTTAGTTTTAATCATTTTAAATTTGAATTAAATTATGTTCTTGAAATTGTAATTTAGATAAAAATGTGGATTTATTTTCACATTTTATACATTTTCTAAATATTTTTTGAAAATTTCATTAAAATACTAAATATATTTAAGTATTTCTAATAAATATATTTTAATTTTACTACTATATTTAATAACTTGATAAAATGAAAGTTTGAAAAAATAAATAAAGTTATTATTAAAGTTGTGATTCAAATTATGAATCAGAATATTAATATCGTTAATATCTTAGTTATTATTAAATAAAATTAATATTATTAGCTATATTTCGTTTTAACATTGATAATATAAATATATTATTAAGAAATTAATAAGCAAATATTTATAAATTAAATAAAAAAAGAATACAAAAATATAAACTAACAAAGAATTTAGGAAAAAAAATGTCAGTAAGGGTAAGATTTGCACCATCACCAACAGGATACTTACACGTAGGTGGTTTAAGAACAGCGTTATACAATTATCTATTTGCAAAACACCATAATGGCAAAATGATATTAAGAATTGAAGATACTGATAGAACCAGATTTGTTGAGAATGCACAAGAAAATTTAGTTAAATCTTTGCTTTGGGCTGGAATTGACTTTGATGAAAGTCCAGACAAAGGTGGAGAATTTGGTCCTTATGTTCAATCAGAAAGATTTGAAATGTACAAACAAAGTGCCCAGATCTTAGTTGATAATGGAAATGCTTATTATGCTTTTGATACTTCCGAAGAAATTGATGCAATGAGACAAAGACAGCAAGCAGCTGGAGTTGCTCCAAGATATGACAGAACTACAATGAAGTCTCAATATACTCTGGGCGATGAAGCTACAAAACAATTAATTGCTGATGGAAATGCTTATGTTATCAGACTTAAAGTACCTCAAGATGAAGTTATAAGATTTAAAGATATCATTAGAGGCGAAGTGGTAGTAAATGGCAAAGAAATAGATGACCAAATCTTAGTAAAATCAGACGGCTTCCCTACTTATCACTTAGCAAATGTTGTTGATGACCATCACATGCAAATTTCACACGTAATTAGAGGCGAGGAATGGCTTCCTTCTACTCCAAAACACGTTATATTATACAAAGCATTTGGTTGGGAACATCCAGAATTTGCTCATTTACCATTATTACTTAATGACAGTAAAATCAAATTAAGCAAAAGACACGGTGATGTTGCGGTAGAAGACTTTATTACCAAAGGTTTTTTTAAAGAAGCATTTGTAAACTTCATTGCTTTATTAGGTTGGAATCCAACTGGAGACCAAGAGATATTTTCTATTGATGAATTGATTAAGTCATTTAACTTAGAAAAAGTAAACAAAGCCGGTGCCGTATTTGACAGAAGAAAATTAGATTGGATGAACTCACAATATTTGAGAAGCAAACCTCTTAATGAATTAGCAAATAGAATTTTGCCACTTATTAAAGAAAAAGGTTACAATGTTGAAATTGAATATTTAGAGAAAGTAATCAACTTAGTCAAAGAAAGAATAACTTTCGCTGAAGAAGTGCCAGACTTTGCTTATTATATGTTTGAAGATATAAAAGAATATGAAGTTGATTATTTTAATAAATTTTGGAATGAAAACACAGAAAAATTAATCAAAGGATTATTCGATAAATACGACAAACTTGATGTATTCGAACACGATGCACTTGAAGTAATTACAAAAGATTATATTGCCGAAACTAATACTAAATTCGGACCATTGATGAATCCAGTAAGATTAATTGTTACAGGTAAGTCTGTCGGAGCTTCATTATTAGATACTATGGCTATTCTCGGCAAAGACAAAACTTTTGAGAGATTTAATTATTTCATTAGCAAATATTCTGGAGTTTATAGCTTATAATTTTCACTTATAATTTTCATTAAAAAGTTATAACTCTTTTTGGCTTTTTAAAATTCAATTTTCTAATTTATATTTATTATGAAATTAAAATCATTTGTTTTTTCGTTTATATTCTTCACAATTTTATTATTAAACTCTTGTACTGCTCCTGTTGCAAAACAATGTTTGAGCCCACAGATTATTGACTTAAAGATTAAGTGGGGTGATTATATTATGAAAAAAGATATTCTTGTAGAGGGGTATATTTTACATTCTAATGGTAATTTATTCAAATTGAAAAATATACAAGATACCACTGGTGCAAAAATTGGCAATCTAAACGATGATGATTATTGTGAAATACAAAAAAAGATAAGAAATGAATTTCTGAAAATTGATATCTTAAATGTAACTGCTGACACAATGAGATTTGTGGAATACAAATCAGAAAAATCTTTAACTACCCAAAGGGCTTTTTGGAACAGTAATTTTAAAACTGAAACAAATGAAGCGTTTTTTGATATATTTGACAAATTGACAGAATTAAAAAAGATATTAGAATAAAAGACTTTAGAATAGAAGACATTATAATAGAAGACGTTAGAATAAACTTTGAATGGAGTATCTAAAAATAAATGAAAATATTAATTGTTGATGATAATGTGGATTTCTGCTCCACAATTGCAGATATAGTAAATGAGTTTGGTTATAATTATGAATGTATTTATAATCCTACCGATGCTATGCGTTATTTGGATAAATATCATCAAGAAATTAGTATAATGCTTTTGGATATTGAGTTTGGAATTAGTATCAAACTCAACGGATTAGATGTTTTGGAATATGCTCACAAAAGATTCCCTTCGCTACCTGTTGTTATGATTTCTGGCAAAGGTTCTATCGAAACTGCTGTCAAAGCTACTAAATTGGGTGCAATTAATTTTATTGAAAAAAGTTTGGTTACAAAAGAAAAAATTAAAAGTATTCTTGAAAGTTCTGTTTATCAAAATGATAATAATATTAACAAAGATATACTTTCTTTTTTGAGACAAAACGGCATAATTGGGAAAAGTAAAGCAATCATTGAGTTGGGTGATAAAATTATAAAGTTTGGTAGAACTGATTTGAATATATTAATTACAGGGGAAACTGGTACCGGAAAAAAATTAGTCGCAAATGCTATACATAATATCAGCAAAAGAAGTAAAAATGAACTTATTACAGTTGATATTCCTAATATTCCACGAGAATTATTTCAAAGTGAATTATTCGGACATCTAAAAGGCTCGTTTTCAGGTGCCACAGAAACCAAAAAAGGATTATTCCAAAGGGCTGATAAAGGGACTTTGTTTTTAGATGAAATTGGTGATTTGTCTCCTGATTTACAGGCAAATTTACTCTTGCCTATTGAATCTAAAATCGTAAGGAAAGTCGGCTCAGTTGAGGCAGAAAGCGTTGATATTAGAATAATTTCGGCTACTGACAAAAATCTTTTAGAAGGCATTAAAAATAATAATTTTAGAGAACAACTTTATCATAGATTAAGAGAATGTGAAATTATAGTACCGCCTCTTAATGAAAGAATTGAGGATTTGCAGGATATTTGTAACTATTATCTAAAATTACATAACGAGAAATATGCGGATTCTAAATCATTGGCACCGAGTTGTTATGATTATTTATCTGAATTAGCCTGGAAAGGAAATATCAGAGAGTTGTCTGGTGTGCTAAGAGTTATATTGCAAACTAATACAAAAGATGTATTAGAAGTTATTGATTTTGATAAGTATTTACAAAATGGTAATCATTATAAAGCAATGGAAAAGAAAAAAGAGCTGGAAATAAATATGGATTCAACTCTAAAAGAAAGTCTTGCAAATACTGACAAAAAGAAAATTATCGCATCATTAGAAGTGAACAAAGGTAACGTAAGTAAAACTGCCGCACAGTTAGGAGTTAGCCGTGAGACTCTACATAATAAAATTAGAAAATATGAATTAAATATTAAAAATTTTAGATTAAAAGATTAAAAACAATAGAATTGAATACGAGATTAAAAAATATACGATTAAATTTTAATTAGTTATAGTCCACTTTTGATTATATCGTGAAGTCTAATAATTCCTATGAACTCATTTCCAGAATTTACTACTGGTAACACATTTATTTGGCTATTTCTATTCTCCATAATCGAAAGTGCTTCACCTAATGTTATTTTTTCAAATATACTAATTGGATTTTTAGTCATAATATCATTAATATTTAAGTGCTTTACTTCATCATTTTCATTCAAAGCACGCCTAATATCTCCATCTGTAATAATTCCCAATAGTTTTTTGTTGTCTTTATTTTCTACCACACACAAACACCCAAGCGCTTTATCGGTCATTACAATTAAAGCTTCTTTAAATGTTGCATTAATATCTACAAATGGCAAATTATTTTCTTTGTGCATTACTTGTTTGACTGTAAGATTAGTAAATCTACCTAATTGACCCATAGGGTGATTGGAAGCAAAATCTTTAGAAGTTTTGTTTCTTATTTTTGCCATTGACAGAGCAAGTGCATCACAAACCACAAGTGTAATTGTTGTGCTGTTGGTTGGTGCCAAATTCATATAACAAGCTTCTTTTTCGATTTCAAACAAAATATATGAATCTGAATTTTCTGCCAAAAAAGAATTGTTATTACCAATTATTGAAATAATCTTATTTCTTTGGTGTAAAATTGTATATAAATTGATTAATTCTTCAGTTGAGCCACTTTTCGATATAAATATAATCACATCATTAGGATTAACTAATCCCAAATCCCCGTGAAGTGCTTCTATTGGGTGCAGAAACACGGAAGGTATGCCCAAACTATTAAATGTCGCTACTGCTTTTTGAGCTATATTTCCAGACTTTCCTATTCCAGTAAAAACTACTTTTTCTGCTTTCTCTAATATTGCTACAGATTTAAGGAAGTTATTATCTATATTTTTTATATTATTTAAAATTGTTTGGGCTTCTGATTTGTATATATCAGTTATAAAGTTGATTAAATCCATTAAAAGTATAATTTATTTTTAAAAATGTTTGATGTGTTTTGTTAAATTATTTTAAATAAAAAATAATTACCCAGGGGGCCAATCCAATACTCTGCCACCAATCAAATGACAATGAATATGAAATACAGTTTGTCCGCCATTTTCATTACAATTAAATATCACTCTGTAGCCATCTTCTGCGATACCTTTTTGAGAGGCAATTTTTTTGGCAACCAACATTAATTTACCCATAATCAGAGCATCATTATCTTCCAAATTATTCAAAGTTCTAATTTCAATTTTCGGTATAATTATTATATGTATTGGGGCAACAGGGCTTATATCTTCGAAAGCTAATATTTCATCATCTTCATATATTATTTTAGCTGGTATTTCTTTGTCTATAATTTTTTTGAAAATTGTACTCATTTTATTTATAAAATATAGTTACAAAAATAGTTAGATAAAAGTAAAAAGACTCTCGAATTAACGACAGCCCTTAAAATTTAGTTTAAATTTTGCTCTTATCACATTATACATATTAACAATATCTACAATTACTCTGACAATTTCTTTTCTTCTAATGTTAGTTTATAAAGGTTTTAAACCATAAGGTCTATTTCAAGGTCTGTTTAGTTTATGATATGTATAAGACTTTTAATTTCATTTGCATTTGTAGGTTGCCATCTTTTTGTTGCTGAGTATATTTTAAATGGTGTATTATTGATAATTATCATATAATTTATTTACTATTAATACTTTTAATTATTTTTTTAATTTTTATCTACAAAAATATAACGATTTATAATTTATTAGTACATTAATATTTCCAAATAATATATTCTGTCTTTAACAACTAAATATAACAAAAAAAAAGCCCCAAGAAATAAATCTTGGGGCTTTAAGTTTATTGCTTACTTAATAGTAGTTAAATTATTTAACCATAGTTAATTTAGCAGTTACTGATTTTTCACCAGCTGTCAATCTGTACAAGTAAGTACCATTTGATAATTGATTACCATTGAAGTCAGTACCATTCCAGTTTTGACTATGGCTCCCAGCTTCTAATTGACCATCAACGATTGTTGCAACTAAATTACCAAATAAATCCATTACTTCTAATTTTACTTTTTGGGACTCTAAAATCGTAAATTCAAAAGTAGTTTTATCTGTCATAGGATTAGGAAAGTTTTGTTCTAATTTAATATTATTGATAGACAACATTTCACTATTGGACAAATTATTATCAAAATAAATTGTAACTTCATTGCTTGTATCTTGAGTTCCATCGAAATCTTGTTGAACTAATCTATATTGATATTTTCTTTTATTAATTACATCTAAGTCAATTGTACTATAATATTGAGTATTATTAGTATTACCTGCTCCATCTACAAACTTTATACTTTTCCAATCTGAATAATCCAATTTAGTTTCGTTAGTGTCAATTATTTCTCTTTTTTCTACATAAAACCCTGCATTATTGATTTCAGAAGCTGTCTCCCAAAATAAATCCACGCCTTTATTTCGGACATTTGCAGAAAAAGTTGTCAATTCAACTGGTATATAACAACCTCCCCAACCCCAACCCCAATCCCAATCCCAACAATCAGAATAACTTGAGTCTTGGTTTACTTTCTTATTACCAAGAAATGGTCTAATCATTGGAATCCAAGTTGAACGAGTAAGGGTAAGTGTTTGGTTATCTACATTTGACACTCCAAAGTGATGATTATGTGCATAAGCTGGATTACCAGAAGATGGCATAAACTCATTCCAAATACCAACACCTTTAGTATTTTCATAAGCAAATACGTTGTTATTAATTAAGTTTTTATCTTTATTATGAAGTTTTCTAAACTCTTTGTGTATCATTAAATGTGTACCCTTGTTACCAACTAAAACATTGGTGAATGGTGATGGAATACTTACATTAGTAGTTCGCATACCCATTCTACTTTTAGATGCACCTAATTCCATACCAGTTTGACCTAATTGTGCAATAGACATCCAATAATTACCAGATGGCAATCTTACACCTCTATTCAATCTATAATCAACATATTCATTCCAGAATAAATCTTCCGGTTTTTTTGATCTAATTGCATCTCTACCTCTATATCTAAGGATAGTTGATCCAGCTACTAATGCATTTGGTTTGTCAGCTTGGTCAGTATATAATGAGAATGATATCTCATTGGGTTCAATATTTTGACTACCAAAATAAGCTTTATAGCCATAAACTGTATCAGCTGATAACAAATTAAATTTCATAGCAATTTGTCCTGATGTTGAACCACCGACTTCACCTTGTCCGTGAGTTATTGCAGAATAGTTACTCCAGTCTCCATTTGTTGAACCAACACCACCATAAGCATATCCTTTTAAGTTTAAACCCTTACCAAAACTACTAACATCATTTTTAGGATTTTCTATATTATCATAAGCAAATGAATCACCAAATTTAATATCAATATCTGTATATGTAGTATCATTTTTCACATCTAAGTCGCCATTAGGTACCATCACAATACCGAATATTCTAAATTTTCCACCTCCAGCTCTTCTTGCATCAAATGGAGGCATAGCCAAAACAATCTCCTCACCACCTGAGTGAGAGTTGACTGTTTCACAACGACAATAAACTGTGCGATTCAATCTATTTCTTTCATCACCAGGTTTATAATCTTTAAAAATTTTAACCTTAACAATATAAGAACCCGATGAAATAATTGTGTTGTTATTCAAAGTTACTCTTATGGGTATATTTGTAGCTTGAGAAGCAGGTGCCAAAGTATAGGGCCAAATTATTTTAATAGCAGATACTTCGATATCAGTTGTTTCTATAAAACGATATAATATTCTTACGTTATCAATAATAAAATCATCATCATCATCAGGTATTTGAAAGTTTGATTTTTGGTCGTTAGATGCTCTGACTTTTATTCTAAATCTAAAGTTTTTAGCACCTTCATTTCGATAATTAATAAAAGTATCTGGTATTTGAATAAAGTATTTTTTGTATTCGAAATCAATACCATCATCATAAATATTTGCTCTTAATCCATTGATTAAACCCAAAGCAGGATTTTCTGGTGCCAAAGCAGAATCTTTATCAGTTTCCAAAAATCCCACTCTATAACCACCAGCACCAAATATCTCTAATGCTGGCTGTCTTGTTTCAGGTGAAGCACCTCTTCGTCTTGGATGTATTCTCCACCTGTTTTCTGGAACATTAATTATATTATTCAAACCGTCATCAGAAGGAAGTGCAAATTCAACCGTTAGAGCATCAGACACGTAAGACGCAGACTGAATTACTGCAAATGGAGTGAATTGATTATTGTTTAATAATGAACGTGGCTCTGGACCAATTAACATATCATCGCCATACTCTCTATCAAATGAAACTTGATTTTTAGTTCTTTGCACACTTATTGATAATGCAGCTCCTTTTCTGCCTCGCATATCAATCGGAAATGAAATTAATTCATCACCATTCAAATCAGTTTGACCGTCGGACCAATCACTACCATCTAATTTTTTGCGATTAAGCAACAATGCAGGAGAATTTAATGAATATTGTGCATTATTATCTGCTTTAAACGTAATCCTTGGTGGTAATGGGTGTCTTGATACTTCATTCCCATCAACAATATTACCTTCTTTATTTATCCACTTAGTTTCATCTGGTATGGCTTTACCATTAATTAAATTAAACGTTGAGAAATCCTCATTTAAAGTTTCTAATCGTCTCAAAACATTTATTTGAGTTTTTAATGTATCATCAAGCGACCAATCTTCATATAATTTTACTGGACCTGGTCTTGAAGGCACAGCATTTACAGATACACTCAAACGACCAATATTGATTAATTTGTCATTATGATCTTTAGCAAATTCATTTGGCTCAAAATTCGGGAAAGTAACTTCAACAAATTTATATACTGGTACCCCATTCTGCTCTTTATTATTATATGAATTATAAATTGGATATTTGGGATATGTAGTAATAAATGTATTATTAGTGAAAGATACGTTCGCTAATCTAACTTTTACCTCTGGGTCACCTGTACAATTTTCTCTATTAGATTTTGGCAAATCAACTAAAGATAAACAAGTATTATCAACCGGAATTAAACGATTATAAATAATCCTACCTGTTGCATCATTTATTATTCTAAATCTTACTTGAAAACTCAAATCCTGTTCATTATAGTTTGTACCTTCAATACCTTGAATATCATTAGCTAAGTTCTGAAATAAAGCAACTGGTTGTATAGCACCCAATTGTTGATCTCCAGCTAATAATTCAAAGTCTTTAATTTTATTAGAAGGTATAATCTCAGTGAATTCTTTATCTGAATTTTTGATTAATTTTCTAACTCTAAACCTCAAATCTACAACTCTTAATAGATTTTTCCACTGCTTAAATTTTATAGAATATTCATTATCTGGGAAATTAATATTACTACTTTTTGTACTATTTGTACTAACTTTTAATTTATTGCTGTAAATTGAGAATTGTTCATACTCTTCTTCACCTGTTGCAAGTCTATTATAATTATTGTGTCGAGCAAAACCTCTTACGCCAACTGTTCCATTTTGTCTAAATATTTCGTTTGCAGAATAAGTTTTATATCCACTTTTAAAACTACCTTTTATATTATTATATATTATTGTAATTGAAGAGTCAAGTGCATTAAATTGTACTTGATAATCAATACTAAAGTAATTTTTATCATCTTCTCTTAAGTTACTATTTATATTTAAATTTGTACCATTGATATCAGTCCAATTTCTTACAGCTTGTGAATTTTTGACATAAATAGTAAATAGTTCTTTATCTTCTGAAATATTATAATACACTTGACCATAATCTTCAGCTTTCTTCGTTTTAGGATTCCATTGTGATAACATCATATCTGAGAACATAGGTGCTATTAAAGCCGCTTTATGATTAACATTAAATATTGCACCTGAGTTTATATCTCCACCTCTTGCTCTTATTCCACCCAAAGTATTTGGAGCTAATAAATCCCAATCTGATTGCTGATTATAACTTGGGTTATCCGCTTCTCCACCTAAAACAGAATATACATAACCAAAGTCATCTCTTGAGAGGTCACTAATTCCATTTCCTACTTTCGCTCTTTTATCACTACCCAAATAATTTCTGACACTATCCAATAAATAATCAGAAGAGTTTCTATCATAAGCCAAGGTCTGCCCTTGTGGAATAGTTCTTTGACCATTTACATCATAATAATATCTGCGGTTGGTCAGTGCTATAATTCCATTAGTCGAAATATATATAGAATCATATCTTATTCCATTAAAATAAAATGATTTATTCATATTAAACGGTATTGGACCCGCAATAGCATCATCAGTTGAGTCTGTTCCAAATGCAACACCTGTAGCAAAGAAATCACCTTTATTTTCTATCGGTAATGATGGATTTCTGAAAAATGCTAATCCTAATTGTGGATTATTAGACCAATAATTTTTATTGACCTGTCTTGGACCAGAATAAATTCTATACCAAGTACCAGTAGTTTTATCATCTATATTTCTAAATTTTTGCTTAGATTTAAGTTTATCTGGTACAACTTCATTATTATCAGTAAAATAATATCCAGTAGATATAGCCGGAGAATTATGGTTATTATTTAATTCATCAAATGGTTGAGGATATCTATCTTTATTCCCTTTTAAAACAAAAGGAACAACTAATATACTTAACAATATCAATAAAAACTTTTTCATACTTTACCTCTTTACTCAATAAAAATAATTTATTTTAACATCGAAATTCAATTTGGGCAAAAAAAAGAGACCCCTCGTTTAAAAGAGGTCTCATAAGAATTATGTTAATGTACTTATTAATAAAGCAAATAACAATTTATATTTAGATTAACTATTATTTAACCATAGTTAATTTAGCAGTTACTGATTTTTCACCAGCTGTCAATCTGTACAAGTAAGTACCATTTGATAATTGATTACCATTGAAGTCAGTACCATTCCAGTTATGGTTAAAGATACCAGCTTCAAATTGACCATCAACGATTGTTGCAACTAAATTACCAAATAAATCCATTACTTCTAATTTTACTAAGTTAGCTTCAGGTATTCTGAAAGAGAAATTAGTATTATCAGCCATAGGGTTAGGAGTATTTTGTTCGATAGTTAATTCCAAATCTAAATCAAATGTTTTAGTTACTATTTTAGACTCATGACAAGAAACAGTACCATCTTTATCTACTTGTGACAATTTGTATTGGTAAGTAGCTTTAGGAGTTACGTTTTTATCAGTATAGTTATAGTAAGATGTGTTTTGTGTACTACCATGACCATTAACAAAAGTAATTCTATCCCAAGCAGTTTCTACTTCATCAATTAATACTTTTTTCTCAACAAAGAAACCAGCATTATTGATTTCAGAAGAAGTTTCCCAGAATAAATCAATACCATTTTGTCTTACTCTACCATTAAAGTCCGCTAATTCAACTGGAATTTCATCAATACAATCAGTAAATAATGAATCAGAACCAGATTTTTTGTTACCTAAGAAAGGTCTAATTAATGGAACCCAAGTAGAACGTGTTAAAGTTAAAGTAGCATTATCACTGTTTGAAGGACCAAAGTGATGAGCATGTGCATAAGCTGGGTTACCAGAAGATGGCATAAACTCATTCCAAAGACCAACACCTTTAGTATTTTCAAAAGCAAATACGTTGTTATTTCTACTATTTTTACTGTTGGCTATTTCTTTTCTAAATTCTTTGTGTATCATTAAATGAACACCAGAATTACCAACTAAAACATTGTTGAAAGGTGAAGGAACTTGAACCATCATTGTTCTCATACCCATTCTAAATCTTGATGCACCTAATTCTAAACCAGTTTGGCCTAATTGTGCAATAGACATCCAATAAGTACCAGGTTGTAATACAACACCTTTTTTCAATCTATAATCAACATATTCATTCCAGAATAAATCTTCTGGTTGTTTTGATCTAATTGCATCTCTACCTCTTTCAGTAAGAATAGTAGAATTTAAAATTAATGTATTTGGTTTGTCTGCTTGATCAGTATATAATGAGAATGAAACTTCATCCGGAGCTTGGTTTCTTGGTCCAAAGAAAGCTTTGTAACCATAAACTGTATCTGCAGATAATAAATTAAATTTCATAGCAAATTGACCAGAAGAAGAACCACCGACATCACCCTGTCCAACAACTACAGTAGGATAATTACTCCAAGCACCACCAGTAGAGCCAACTCCACCATAAGCGTAACCTTGTAATCTAAGACCAGCACCAAATTGTGGATCAACATCATTCATTGGATTATCAGCTGGTTCATAAGCAAATGAATCACCGAAAGCTAAATTAATATCAGTAAATGTAGTATCATTTCTCTCTTCTAAGTCTCCACCAGGTACCAATACCATACTGAACATTCTATAACTTCCACCACCAGATTTACGGGCATCAAATGGAGGCATTGTCCATATAATTTCTTCGCCATTAGTGTGAGAGTTGATTGTTTCCAAACGACAATATACAGGACGTTTCAATGGATTTCTTTCATCACCAGGTTGATAATCTTTAAAGATTTTAACTTTGACAATATAAGAACCCGATGAAGTACTCGTGTTGTTACTCAAAGTTACTCTAACTGGTATATTAGTTGCTTGAGAAGCAGGTGCCAAAGTATAAGGCCAAATAATTTTGACAGCAGATACTTCGATATCAGTTGCTTCTATAGAACGATATAATATTCTTACGTTATCAACATAGAAATCATCATCATCATCAGATATTTGTACTATTGATTTTTGATCATTTGATGCTCTAACTTTAATTCTAAATCTAAAGTTTTTAGCACCTTCACTTTGAAAATTAATAAATGTATCAGGTATTGCTACGAAATATTTTTTATATTCAAAATCAAATCCATCATCAAAAATGTTAGCTCTTAATCCGTTGATTAAACCCAAAGCAGGATTTTCTGCAGCCATAGATGAATCTTTATCACTTTCTAAGAAACCGATTCTAAAACCACCAGCACCAAATATTGCCAAAGCGGGTCTATTAGTCTCAGCAACAGCGCCTCTTCTTCTTGGGTGATTTCTCCATCTTTCAGCACCTAAGTTAGTAATATTACTTACTCTATCTGCAGAAGGTAATGCAAACTCAACTGTAATCGCATCTGGATTTTGAGCAGCTGATTGACCAGGGTTGAATGGTGTAAATATATTGTTGTTAAGTATTGATCTTGGTTCTGGTCCTACTAAACTACCGTCACCAAATTCTCTAGCCCAGTTATCTGAATTTCTTACTCTTTGTACAGACAATGATAACACTGCCCCTCTTCTTCCTCTTAAGTCAATTGGGAATGAACGTAATTCATCACCATTAAAGTTAGTACCACCACTTGACCAATCCAAACCATTCAACATTCTTCTATTCATATAAATTACAGGAGAATTTCTGAAATAATTAGCATTATTGTCTGCAGCAAATCTACCTCTTGGAGGTAATGGATGTCTTGAAACGTTATCACCATTTGCTACTTCAGCATCAATGTTGACCCATTTAATTACAGAAGGCATTGGAGTTGAACCAATAATATGATATTCCGTCACATCATCTTGAAAGTTTTCCATTCTTCTCATTACAAATAATTGAACACTTGTAGTGTCATCGAATGGCCAACTATCATTTAATCTAATTCCACCTGGTCTTGAAGGCACAGCAATCACAAATGCACTCAAACGACCAACATTGATTAATTTATCATTTTCATCTCTTGCAAACTCATTTGGTTCCCATGACGGGAAAAATACGTTCACAAATCTATATACTGGAATACCTCTTTGTGTTCTGCCGTTATATGCATTTACACCTGGGTATGCTGGATAAGTTGCTGCATAAGTATTATTAGCAAAAGTAACAGTAGCTAATCTAATTCTTACCTCAGGGTCACCAGTACATAATTCTCTGTTTGATACTGGAGCGTCAACTAATCTTAAACAAAAATCATCTATAGGAACTAATCTGTTGTAGACAATTCTACCTGTTGCATCATTTACAATTCTAAATCTTGCTTGGAAAGATAAATCTTGTTCTACATAATTAGTACCAGCAACACCTTGAATGTCATTCGTTAAGTTTTGAATTAAAGCAACTGGTTGGATTGCACCAATTAATGGCTCGCCAGCTAATAATTCATAATTGTTTACTCTATCAGATGGTACTACTTCAGTAAAATCTAAATCTGAATTTGGAATTTGTTTTCTAACTCTGTACTGAATATCAACTACTCTTAAAGTATTTT
>JBDNHS010000202.1:0-5958 GCA_041688685.1 Kapaibacterium sp. (SeqCode) | reverse complement strand
TCAATATCCAAGTCGTGGTTAGATTTTCCGGTATCTTCTTCCATGTGAATTCGCTCAATCCCAATTCTTTTTAGACTGAAATCGTCATTCTCTATATTAATAAACCCCTCAAAACAGATTGGGTCTGAATATTGAGATATTTGGTAACCTTTGGGTAAATCTTGGTAGAAGTAGTTTTTGCGAGAAAAAGTTGATGTTTCACGTATTGGACAATGGGTAGCA
Source organism: Kapaibacterium sp. (SeqCode) (assembly GCA_041688685.1). Taxonomy (GTDB): domain Bacteria; phylum Bacteroidota; class Ignavibacteria; order Kapaibacteriales; family UBA2268; genus JBDNHS01. Next base: position 5,736 of record JBDNHS010000202.1, on the reverse strand, counting down.
AGCCCCATTTTGGTAATAAATTCAACGAAATTAACGTTAAGTACAGGCAATGCTCCTGGCAAACCTAAGCAAACAGGACAAGTGTTGGAGTTGGGCGACAAACCATAAGTTGTCGAACAGCCACAAAAAGCCTTGCTTTTAGTTAACAATTGGGCGTGCACTTCCAAGCCAATTACTGCTTGATACTCAGAATAAATATCTACTGTATTCTCTGAATTATTTTCTATAGTATTATCTAAATTAGATGTAAGATTTGAAGACATATTTAAAATTAAATTTTATTTATTTGTTATATTTTTCTACAGTTACAAAAATACGAAATAAAATACAATCAATAAATATAAATTGTGGACAAGTAGAATTATTATTGCGAATTGGTGTTCGGAAATAGAGAATTAGTGGAAATGGAGCAAAAAAATAAAAAATAATAAAAAAACTCCAATTTGTGAGATTGGAGTCTGAGAAACAGTCTTTGATATATAATATCATTATTATAAAAAGTGAAAAAAATATATCAAACATTACGATTAATAATTAAGCTTTATTCCTATTTGTAATAATGGTCTTGGATCTTTAAAACCTTCAATATCAAAATTTATTCCTATTTGAGTATATATAAAATACAAGTTTAAATGATAGGCTAAACCCGTAAAAACTCTCCTACCATCTTTTCCTTCTAAAAATGAATTCATATAACCTAAAGGTATGCCTATATTGTGAGAAAAATTTTTATCATAATATAATGTATAATAATTATCAATCTGAAATCCAAATATTTCCTCTGTAGCTCCTCCAATAATTAAATTTGTCCCAAACTTTTCAGTATATTGATAAAATAATAACAAGTTTAACCCACCTGGTGTACCTAAAGCAAAACCTATCTTAAGATTATTTCTCTTACTATTGGTACTGTCGGTACTATCAAAAATATAAGGCAAAGTATACATAGTAGAAGTATCCATAGTAGAAGTATAAGTAAAACTAATATTATCAATGAGACTGGCAGGAACTGTCTTCAATTCATTGTTGCTCATTACATAAAAATTGTCATTAGAAAAATTAACTATTTCACCGACTATTAATAATCCCGATGTTAATGTTATATTAGAAATTAATTTGTTTTCTTCTAAATATTCATATTTAGACAAAGTAAACTTTTCATTTTCAAATGTAGTTAATTCTAAAGAGTCGTTAGGTAAGATTTTTTTTATGCCAATTACATCACGGTTCTTATAATTTTTAAGTTCGACCTGAGAGTATGCGGTATTAACACACAATAATGCGAAATATACTAATAAAATAATGAAAATATTTTTCATAAGTTTTCTTATTAACTAATTTAGTAATTTGATTTTTACAAATATACAAAAAAGATGGAATAAATTATGTTTAATTTTGTGTAAATAGATATATTTTTAATGTTTACAATACAAATTTATATTATACGGTTTATAAATTGTATATTTGTTTTTATCATTTATCTTTTTTATAGTTCGATAATGAAATTTACTGAATATTTTCAAACTACTCGAAGTAGGTCAGACAGAATAAATATAAAGTTAGATTGGATTGAATTTACATTTTATCACCCTTTAAAAATAGAAATCCAAGAAGATGGTCGAATTAAAAAGTGGGCTCAAATTAATGATTACGATGGGAAAATTCTTAGAATTGTAATTTTAGAAGATGGCGAAACAATACATAATGCTTTTTTTGATAGGTCTTTCAAACTTTAAATTACTAAAAATATGGATATAAAATATTTTCAAGATACCGATACTTTACTAATTAGTTTTAATGATAACTTAATTGTTGAGACTAAAGATATAAATGAAAATGTATTGATTGAACTAGATATAAATGGAAATGTTGTCAGTATGACTTTAGAGCATGCCAAAAACTTTTCTAATATCAACAACCTATCATTTCAAAAGTTAGCAAATGCTTAATAAAAAAAAACTCCAATTTGTGAGATTGGAGTCTGAGAAATTGTTTTTAAATGTTTATTTACTTAACACTTAATTTAATGTGTATTCAACAGAGATTTCTGTATTCAATAACTTAGAGATTGGACAATTTTTTTCAGCATCTCTGACCAATTCTTCAAATTTCTCACTTGAGATATTTGGCACTTTTGCATTTAGTGTGATTTTCGAATTTGTAATTTTACCATCATCCATAATTATTTTGCAATTTGTGTTAATTTCGTCAGCCACAAACCCCTCACCTTGCAGATTAAAAGCAAGTTTCATCGAAAAGCAGCCGGCATGTGCTGCAGCAATTAATTCTTCTGGATTTGTGCCGATACCATCGCCAAATCTTGTGTGAAAACTATATTGAGTATTATCTAAAACTTTACTATCAGAAGTCAGATGACCTGTTCCATTATGACCATCACCATTCCATATTGCATTTGCATTTCTAATTATTGGCATTACTTTCCTTTTGTTTATTAATATGAATAAAAAATATTTTAAATTTTATCTTGTTGGGTCAAATAAAACGACCATTCCATTTGGTTTTTTACCTACTTTTGTACTTTTTTTACTAAAATCTAATAGATTGATGTAAGTTATAGTGTTATCATCTTGATTTGAAACAATTAAGCCATTATCAAAGTTGGCTATAGCGTGAGCTCCAGCACCTGTTGGAATGCTTGCATCAAATTCCCAATTTTTATTGTTACCGAATTGTTGAATCGCATAAATCGAACCACTTGTATTTGTAACCCAAATTCTAGTTTTATGAGTATTTGTAGTATCATTATAACTTATACTTTGCTCTATTGCATACCCTGGAGTAAAATTTAGTTCAATTGTTTCATCTATTTCCAATGTTTTTTTATTAATCAAGGTCAAAGACCTACTTTTTTCATTATCAACAAGCATATAATTTATACCATTCCAAGCACCGACAGGATTTTCTCCAACTTTGTGTTTTCTAAGTTTAAGTTTATTTTTAGTACTTATAATATCAACAGTGCCATCTATTGTATTTGTAGCATAAGCATTGCCGTTATAATCAAAAGTAACTTCAGATAATCCTGCCCCAACAGGAATACTATCAAGTCTATTCCAAGTTTTTGTATCAAAAGTTAAAATATAACTATTTTTTTCATCGTATTGACTAATCCACAATTCTTCTGAAGGAAAGCTTTCATCAATATTTAAAAATATTGCATTATGTGGGCTATGATTTAACTTGATTTCCTTTACTGTACTTCCATCATAAGCATCTAATACCATAACTTTATAATTTCCGGTTGAAGTCCCTGAATGTCCACCGTGTCCACCAGATAAGTCTTTTCCAGTAATGGCAACTGCTAATAAAGCTCCCTCGTAATTTTCGTTTCGTTTGCCAAGTTTATGATTCCAATAAATGTGATGAGGGTAAATTGCATCTTTTAAGTAAAATTTGCCAACTTCTTTAAATTGACTAATATCCACAATAGAAATATTATTATCTGCACCATTTACGACAAAAACATAAGGCGTTTTGAAGCTATTGATAATGAAGTTGTCACCGGTTGGTTGAGTTGTGTGATGGTCATCTGAATTGCAACCCAAAATACTTATTATAGAAATCAAGAATATGATAATATTTTTCATAATATTTTAAATAATTATTGGCTAATTGTTTTGGTTTACAATATAACACTATTATTATGATAAAAGTTACAAAATAACATTTAAATACCAAATTTTAAGCAAATCTTTGCGGTTCGGGTGTCTGTGCTATCATTATTGGTAGCCATTTTTTGTTTTCAAACCACTATTATTATTTTAGCCAATTATTTATATCATCAATGAACATTTTTTGCTGATCTACAAATGAATTATGTGAACAATTTTCATAATATACTAAGTTTTTTTCTCCCAAAATAGACTGAAGTTCTTCTACTTGTATTGCTGAATATAGTCCGTCTTCTTTGCCGTATATTCCATAAATTTTGGTGTCATTTTTAATTAGATTTGAGATATTATCTTTCAAATTTATGTTAGTATAATTATCATTTTTGGCAAATGTAGCTGGTGGGTATTGTGTCATATTGCTTGAATATAGTTTTAAAGTTGGATTAAGTGAAAATAATTTATAGATTTCTTTTGCATCTTCGGTCGGCACTTTCGGAGAATAAAATCCATTTTGCATTGCGTGCATAAAACAATAACTCGCATACTGCATTGTAGTTGTATCCATTTTCTCGAGCATAGCAACATATCTTAGATTATTATTATCACTTTTTTCTTCATATATTAGCTTTGATTTTTGGATTATATGCTTAAATGATTCTTGTAAATATATTGGTGCGCCCACTAAAATAATAATTTGTGTCAACTCTGGATATTTCTCGGCAAATTTTACTGCCAACATACCACCAAAGCTATGCCCAATTAGATTTACTTTGCCTAACCCAAAATGTTCTTGAATCGACTTAACATCATTTACCGCCTCGGCAAAACTATGTTTTGCGTTTGCGTCTTCCGAGCGTCCCTCGCCACGCCTGTCATATACAATTACAAAATAATTTTGTTCAGATAACTTTTGGGCAGCAGTAAACTCAAAAGCAGCACAATTATACCCTGGTCCGCCGTGTAGAAAGATGATTGGAGTATTTTCTTTATTGCCAAAAGTATTGACATAAAGAGTACTTATCTTTGGATTATCCAACTTAATTGCTTCTGCTTTGATTGCAGTCATATCAAAGATACTAAACGTAATGATACCAACTATCAATAGTTGTTTTAGAATGTGTATTATATTTTTCATATTCTATATAATTAATTAGAAATTATTATCTTATTTTGCACTCAATTACACTCTTTTTCCACTTTTTTTCTTTTAAATTTCCTGCCCATTCATAAAATTTGCGGAATTAAGGATGGAGTTCACTTCAAAAATCAAACCAATTAAATACTTATTAGTTGTCTACACTGGTGAATATCCCTACTTCGCTTTCGTATTATTATATTTCTAAGTTTTTGTAAATTTCTTTACGGTGGGCAATTCTAAACAATATTATTTCAGTTTCAGTATATGTATAAATCATTCTATAATCTTTGAGTACAACTACTCTATATATTATTTTATAACCTGTTAATTTTTAATTTTGTGAGATGGGGATGATATATCAGAACATAGGATTGTTGCAACATCAAAAGCTTCTAATTGTATTAATTTATCAAGTGATTTAATATCTTTTCTAAATCTTGAAGTAGATAACAAATTTCTTTTAATTAATAAAGTCATCAAATGACTCCACAAGTTTTAATTCAGATTGTTTTGTATTATTAACTTCATTCATTGATTCTAAAAATTCATTAGTGTATATTTCTTCAAGGGGCATATATTTCTCAATAAATTTACCTATAGTATTATATGCTACTAAAACATTTTGAAATTCTTGTGATTTTACATCAATTAATGTATTTTCCATTTTAAAACTCCTATCCAAATATTACGAAGTCATCTAAAAATTATTTTATTACTGTTATTTTTCCAAAGCCATTATCCGATTATTCCCTGCATAGTTACACGACGACCACCAAATACTGCTCCCCTACAATCTATTTCTCTTGGTATATACTCGTGAATATCCCTACTTCATTTTTTCTTTTCTATAATTAAATTTACATCTAATTCTTGCATATAAATTGAATTCAAGACTTCATTACTGTTTAAACTACAATCCAAGCAACCTTTATCCCAATCTACAAATATATATTTTTTAATATTACT
>JBDNHS010000201.1:0-3919 GCA_041688685.1 Kapaibacterium sp. (SeqCode) | reverse complement strand
GTCTAATATAATTATAGGCTCATCTGGTGTTGGACCAGGAGTTACAGTATAATTGGGATTAAATTTTTCTAAAGTTACAATTCTACTTTCACATAAGTAGAATGGAGGAACTTCTACCAAAGGGCACTCATTACAAGAATTTATTCCTATAATTGCTAAAATTAACACTGAATATTTTAAGGAATGTTTGAATAATTTTAAGGATTTTACAAACATTAAATTTGGATTTTTTTTCATATTGCAATTAGTTATGATTGATATATTATTTTTTTGATTTGAATTATCGAAAACTGATAAATTATAAGATTTTAGTTCACTAAAAAGTGAGCCCAAACCTAAAGACAAATGCTCCTGTACTTTCGTTAATTGGTGCAATAAATCCATTAATCATAGTTGTATTTCCATAACTTAGGTATCTATATCCAATATCTAAAGATAAATCCAAAGCGCTTGACAAAGGATATTCTATACCGATACCAATTCCATAATTCAACGGCATTGCAAAATTAAAATTATGGTTTCCACTTAAATTTAATTTTTCTTCGCATCCTTCAGTACAATTCATTTTGAATAAATCCATAGATAGTTTATCTAAACTTGCACCTAAAAATCCATAAACAAATGGATTCCAACATTCTCTTTCACTTGTATAAATTACTTCTGATTCTGGAAGAGGTTTGTATTTTTGGACTACAATCATTGTATCCAAACATTCATCATTATTAATTTTAATTGTATCTAAGTAAATGTAATCGTCTATATTTACATTTTGTATTTTTTCAACTTTTTTATTATATCTCCATAAATCATACCTTTGATAAAGTGCAATAAATGGACGTGCAGACCTAATCCCATCTAAAACATTTGTAGTGGGAACACCAGTAGAATAAAGTAATCCCAAACCATATCTTTTACCTTCGCCGAATCTCAAACCAGAAGCAAATTCTCCCATAACTCCTTCGGAACCAATTGTATTATTTTCTTTGTTTTTATCATTAAACATTCCATATCCAAATTTTGCTTCTACAAAATAGTCTTCTAATATCCTTTCAGGGCATTTGAAACAGAATAAACACGGTATATCTAAATCCACCGAGAAATCATTGCAAGGACAAGGAGTAGAACAAGTATCAATATACATTGAATCTACTGGTATCTCTTTGATAGATTTGGGCATCAATGGGTCATTAAAAGTTTCAAAATAATTAATATTATTATACTTATTCTTTGCAATTTTTAATTCTTTACCAACTAAAAATATATCTTCTAAAGGGATTTTTTCAATTTGATTTTTATCTATAGAATTAGAATCCAAAAATAGTAAATAAGATTTAGTGTTAAAAGTTGTTGTGTCTTCTATTGGGCAACTATTGGCAAAAGTTTCTTTCTTTATTTTAATAGCTTTTCCACGCAAAGTATTACCGTTACGAGGTTTATTTGTTTTTTTATTTTGATTATATAAATTTGCCTTTTCTGGCTTAATTCTAATTGCATCATTTTTGATTACTTTTTCACTCGAACAGGAAAAATTACCTAATGAAATAATTATCATTATAATGAATAAAAATGCCGTATTCAAAATACTTGTTAAAAATTTACTTAAAATATTAGTTTTAAAATTTTGAGAATTTGGTTTCATTTTATTATTATTATTGTAATTATTATGAATAATATTGTGATTTAAAAAATTAATATTAGATATCTACTTAGATATTTATACTTAGCGTTAAGCCAATATTTATAGTTTCAATTTTCATACGGTTTTCTACTTTATAAATATTATTAGGTAATGAATAAAGTCCGTCTAAATCTAACATAAAACATTTGTCAAATAACTTAAAGTTATAGCATACTCCTGCTCCAAGTCCATATCCTAAACCTAATTTACTCAAATCATCTTTTCCACTTATAGAGCTTATAGTCAAATTACCTTGCACATAAGGTATTAGTTTGTTATCATAACAATCTTCTACAAAAGGAGCGTATTTTAATTCTGGTTGTATTAAAAGTGTATTTTCCATATAAGGAAAGACTTGTTCTTTGGGTTTCAAATCAAAGTAATCTATTTTGACACCATACCAAAGATTACAATATTCTTTGTTGATAATTTCAAATCTAAATCCGGTTGTATTTTCATTATAATTTTCGAGGTTATTATAAGGCATATTATAACTTCCTCCAACTCCAAAATATAAATTTGCATAACTTTGCTGTAGATTTAAAAAAGCAAAAGTTAAAATTATGAGAATTATTTTACTTTTCATATAAGTTTTATTAATATTTTAAATATTCAATTGTATATAATAGTTCTTAAAAATGAATATGCGTTATTATTTGTGTAATTTAATATGTTTAGCTGTTTTATTAATCAACTATTTAATATTTAATATTTATTTATTTTGTTAATTTTAAAAGAACAACTTACTAAATTATAATTTTAATTTAAGATAATTCAAAATTAAGAAATAATAATTATAAAAAACACCCTACTTATTGGGGTGATTTATAATATTCTATATCAAATAAATAATTTAGAATAAAATAATTCTGCCGATAACAACTATTATTTATAAAAAAAAAATTATAAACAAACAATATCTATAATAATGTCAATTTACAACCAAATCAATTATTTGAATTTCTATAATAAATCAACTATATATAGAATTCTAATCTTTGCAACTATTATTATTTCTTTTACTTCTTGCCAAGATGAGCCGAATAGAGTCAAAGGTATCAACAAAATTGCCTTTGGTTCTTGCAACAAACAATATATGGATTTGACTATATTTGAAACTATTGCCAAAGAAAAGCCAGAGATATGGATTTGGTTGGGTGATATTGTTTATGGCGATACTGAAAATATGCAATACCTCGAAGGTAAGTATAATCAACTCAAGTATAATGAAAGTTATAAAATGTTGAGAGATTCGGTAAAAAATATTATAGGAACCTGGGACGACCACGATTATGGAATTAATGATGGAAATAAATCTTATAAATTTAAAGTAGAAAGCAAAACCAAATTTTTAAATTTTTTCGATATTCCCAAAAATGCTCCAATTCGAAAAAGAAAAGGTATTTATAATTCTTTTACTGTAGGTGAGGGATTTAAAAAAATCAAGTTTATTCTTTTGGATACAAGAACTTTTCAAGATGAATTGACTTCCCAACCGCTTTTTAACAAAAAGACACCATACAAAAATAACATCAGCCAATCTGATGAACACAATCACAAATCAACCACTTTAATTGATAGTTTAGAACATAATAACTTAGAACATAATAGTATAGAAAATAACGAAGATGAAATTGATGAGAAAAATCTTAAAAATTATAATATAAAAAAATCAAAATCAAAATATTCTACAAAATCAAATAACTTGATTTATGGAAAATATGATTTCTGTGCTAAATGTGATTTATTGGGAGATGAACAGTGGAAATGGTTAGAAAACACACTTAAATTCAGCGATGCAAGAATTAATGTAATTGTATCGAGTATTCAAGTTATACCAGAGGAGCATCCATTCGAGAAATGGGCTAATTTCCCAAGTTCAAGACAAAAATTATTTGAAATGATTAAAAATACAAACTCAAAAGGCGTAATTATTTTGAGTGGTGATAGACACAAAGCAGAAATAAATAAAATAGAAATTGCAGGTGTAAATTATCCAATTTATGAAATAACTTCAAGTGGACTTACCCATAGTCTAAAAGATACTGACGATGATGGATTGATTTTTGATAAAAAATATAGAGTGGGTAGAGAAGTTAAAGATATTAATTTTGGTATTATTAATTTTGATTGGAAAATCAAACAAGTTGGAGTGGAAGTTTTATTCAAAAATAAAATAAATCTATTACAAACGCATAAATTTGTTATGAAATAAATTTTGTTTTAAATTTTATTTCTAAT
>JBDNHS010000026.1:0-4073 GCA_041688685.1 Kapaibacterium sp. (SeqCode) | reverse complement strand
TCCTGCTGAATCAATACTTTAACTCTTTGATGTTCTTTTTCGTCTGCTTTTCCAACTATCAAATATTTTATTGAAGGATAACTATTACCCAATTTGTTAATTGATCTAATTACACGGTCGTAGCCTTTGTACTGTTCTTCTGTCGAAAGTCTTGCCACAGTTAGCAATACTTTATTATCTGATTGCAAATTATACCTATCTAATAAATATGTAGGTTTTTTAAATTTGGAAGGATATGCAAAATATGGATCAAGTGCATTAGGAAGCAGCTTTATTTTTTTGGAGCTGACAAATGGATTAGATGCTTGTAAAGTATGTTTAGTAAAATTACTAACCGCCAATATCCAGTTTGCATTTCTTAAAAGCCATTCTGCCTTTCCTTTTTGTTTTTTCCAAACTTCAATACCGTGAGCTATTAAAATAATTTTAATTGAAGGATTCACCAATTTTACTAAGTACGCAACGAAGGACAAGTTAATATGGCCAATTAATAAAGTATCATATTTTTTTGCATTCCGTATAATTGAAATACTAAATAATTTTTTATTTCCGCCGAATCCTTTAAAATTATTTTGGTGAAAATATTTTTCGTCGCACTTATCATCATAAACAGAATAAGCAACAGCATTAGTATTTAGTTCTTTAAAACTAGCCAATACATTTTTATTGAATTTTTCAATTCCACCAGTTTTCGAAAACCCAGTTAAATAAATAAATGCTATTTTATTTACCACGAAGCAGCATGTTTTGTAGAAAGTTGTGTTAGTGCATAACACCAATATTTACTCCAATGAGTTTTACCAATTGCTAAACCATTTTTCATATTCGCTAAAATAGGATTATCATTATAAGGTAAAGAAACATTACTCATCCATTGTTGAAAAGGAAATACAAAGCCCTGTTTAGGTCTGTTCCAAATAGATTCAGGAAGTATATCTTCAAAAGCCTTAATCAGCAAGTGTTTTATTTGTTTTGAGTTGTACCTGATATCTGGATGAATTGAATAAACCAACTGCATCAATTCTTTATCTAAAAAAGGAACCCGCACTTCAACAGAATGCCACATACTCATATAGTCGGTGTCTTTTAGCAATTGATTTTGCATATACCAATTGGTTTCTTCATAACAAACTTGCTCTAAAGGATGCAAATTTTTTACAAAATCAGGAGGTTGAAAACTATTAAGTATGTTTTCTACACTCGATCTATTGATGTCCAAATATTTAGCAACCCTGTCAGGGGTAAAAAAGCCTCTATTAAATAAATAATGACCAGGGAATTTTTTATCCGAAAGGAATTGAATTTTTTTCATCTTATCATCCGGGAATAATACAGCAGTTTTTAAAATAAAATCAGGAATAATGCTTGCGAATTTTAATTTACTATTTCTATTAAAAGACGGGTAGCCTCCAAATAATTCATCGGCACCAATACCACTCAATACTGCTTTTAGTCCAGCTTCTTTTGCATACTTAGTAATGAAATAAGAATTAATCCCATCGTTACTTTGCTGATCCATTGCTAACAAAATATCTGGTATTGCATTAACAAAATCGTTTTTAGTTACAGTAAATGATTGGTGCTTAGCATTGGTTGACTTTATAATAGTTTGCTGGTATTTTTTTTCTGAAAAAACGGTTTCGTCAAAATCAATGGATAAAGTATGTAATTGATCTCCGCTATACTTCTTGGCTAGTAAGGTTAATATGCTTGAATCTATACCACCGCTTAAGAATAAACCAATGGGAGCATCTGAAATTAAATGCCTTTTTACAGCTTTATCTAATAGCGATCTTACTGCTTCAACGGCTTCAATTTCCGAATGAATTTTATAGTCATAAGAAATATCAAAAAATGGTTTAGTTTGATGTTGAAGAGTTTGTAACTCAATTTCCATATAGCTGCCTTTAGCTAAGGAAAAAACATTTTTTAATGTAGTAAAAGGTTCAGGGATATAACCGAATAATAAAAAGTAGGTTCTCCAATCGGCATTTTCAGTCCAGATGGTATCAATAGTTTTAAATGCTTTTACTTCAGAAGTAAAATACAAAGCACTATTGATGGAGCTATAATACAAGGGTTTAATTCCTGCATGATCACGTGCAAGAATCAATTTTCCTTTGGTCTTATCAAAAATTGCAAGTGCAAACATGCCATTGAATTTGCCAAAGCAACCATTCCCCCAATGTTGGTATGCAGCAAGAATTACTTCTGTGTCGGAATGAGATTTAAATACGTATCCAAGGTTAATTAACTCTTGCTGAATATCTAAGTAATTATAAATTTCTCCATTAAAAACAATGACAATTTTTTTATCAGCGCTGTACATTGGTTGGTGACCGGCAGAAGAAAGCTCAATTAAGGAAAGTCTTCTATGCCCAAATGCTAAATGATACTCCTCATCTATATAAACACCTTTATCATCGGGCCCACCATGCTTCATACTATCGCGCATAGCAATAATATGCTCTTCGGTAGGACTGTTTTGTAAATTTACAATACCTGCAATTCTACACATGGCTTAGCAATTCAAAAAAGTTAAATTGATTCATTAACAACTGAAAATTTATTAGCTGTAGAAACCCTATTTACTGCAAAATCGTAGTCTTTGATATATATTGTATTATGACCTCCTTTTCCTTCTTTTAAAACCAACTTTCGTTCGAAAGGAAAATAATCAAAAGGCTTAAAGCCAATATCAATTAAATATTTATGTATCAAATTTTCATTTTGATTGTATCTATTACTTGAACCATTTAGTTCGATAATTATTGCTTTCAAATCAGCATTATTAAGACATGACGATGCACCTTTAATTACCTCTGATTCAAAGCCTTCAACATCTATCTTAATCAAAATAGGGCATCCATATTCGGAAACTAGATTATCTATTGTTTCAATTTCAACTTCATTGTAACTGACCTTATTCTCGAGTTCAGCATTCGTTAAAATGTGATTAATGGCATCAAAATCAGCTGTAAGACGAGCAGTTCCTTTTTCAGATCCAACCCCAATATTTAGGCAATTAACAAACGAATTAGACCGATTAATAGAAATATTGTTTTCGAGTAATCTAAATGTTAGATTACTTGGTTCAACTGAAACCACATTTGCTTTAGAAACTGCACTTGCTAAAATAGTATAACTACCAATATTTGCTCCAATATCAAAAAAGAGGTCATTAATTCTTAAAAAATGTAGCAAAAAACTCATGTCCTCAAATTCATGCAATCCACAATAATAATTACCTGTTGCTCCAGCTAATCCTTTATTAATTATTAATAAACTATCATTAACAAAAGGAACAATTGATTTATGTGGATGCAATCGAAAGGATATTTGCCAAAATAAAAATCTTTTCAAAGATTTAAATATATTTCTCTTTGATAAAGGATGATTAAGTAGAAATTTAATTATGTTAACTATTCCCATATAACTTAAATCAACTTCGGATACTATAGATTGAATCTATAATTTTATTATAATTAAACTCATTAACAATTTGCAATGAACTATCTGCCATTTGCCTATATTGATTCGGTTCAAGTGTAATTATTTTTTTGAGTTTTGAAGCAAGATCTTTAGTATCGCCACATTTAAATGTAAAACCATTAATATTTTCTTTTACCAAATCAATTGAACATCCACTAATATCAGATACTATTACAGGTATGCTAAAATTCATTACTTCGTTAACTGAAAGACCCCATGTTTCTCCTAATCCAGAACACATAACAAACAAATCGGCAATAGCGTAATATTCAACAATTTTTTTTTGGTTGATGAAGCCAGTCAAAATTACTTTATCATCAAGATTTAATCTTTTTATGAGTTTTTCCATACTGTCCCTAGATTCTCCTTCCCCAACCATAATAAGTATTGTATCAAAAAGATTTGCTTCAGCAAAGGCATTAATTAAATCAAGTGGCCTTTTTTTATCAATATATTTTCCAGAAAAAAGGATTACTTTATAATTTAAGGAGATATTAAAAGAGAATTTAATTTTATCCTTATTAATGGTATTTGATGCTATGTTAAAATATTGATTATCTACGCAGTAGGGAGTAGATAAT
>JBDNHS010000004.1:0-5005 GCA_041688685.1 Kapaibacterium sp. (SeqCode) | reverse complement strand
TTCTAATTTTATGTGAATTTAAAATTAATTATAATAATTTATTTTCTCATTAATTTTATTAATTATTCAAAATTAATAAAACTATAATTAAAGTAAATAATTATTATACTATTTGTTTAAAAAAATAATAAATATTCACTTATAAAAGTCTAAATTATTTGGTATAACCATTAATTTTATATAATTTTGTAATCTTTTATTGATAATAAATTAGAATAAGTGTATAATGTTTGAAAGTCTTCAAGAAAAACTAGAGTTTGCTCTCAAAAAATTTAGAGGTCAAACAACTTTAACAGAAGAAAATATTGAAGAAGCTTTGAAAGAGATTAAAAATGCTTTATTAGATGCTGATGTAAATATTCATGTAACAAAGAAATTTGTTGAAGATGTAAGAGTTAAAGCAATTGGTAGTGAGGTAAAAGGTAAACTTTTACCAGAACAAGTAGTAGTAAAAATCGTATATGATGAATTAGTTGAATTAATGGGTGGTAAAAGAAGTGAATTAATGTTTTCACCTTCTCCACCAACAATTATATTAGTTGCTGGATTACAAGGATCTGGTAAAACTACTTTTTGTGCTAAATTAGCTAAATCATTAAAGAAAAAAGGTCGTCAACCAGTTTTAGTTGCTGCCGATGTTTATAGGCCAGCTGCGATTGAACAACTGAAGCAATTAGGGAATGATATAAAAGTTCCTGTATTTACAGTTGAAGGCAGTAAAAACCCTATTGAAATTGCTCTAAGTGCTCTTGCTCATTCTAAAAAGTTTGGTAGAGATACCATAATTGTTGATACCGCTGGTAGATTAACTGTTGATGAAGAAATGATGTTAGAAGTTGAAAATTTAAGTAAAATACTTAAACCAACCGAAACTTTGTTTGTTTGTGATGCAATGATTGGACAAGATGCAGTAGTAACTGCCAAAGCTTTCCACGAAAGATTGGAGCTTACTGGTATTGTACTTACCAAACTTGATGGTGATACAAGAGGTGGTGCCGCCTTGTCTGTTTTGAGTGTTATTGGAAAACCAATTAAATTTATTGGTACTGGCGAAAAATCAGATGCTCTTGAGCCTTTTCATCCAGAAAGAATTGCATCAAGAATTTTAGGTATGGGCGATATTCTTACGTTGGTTGAAAAAGCTGAAGCACAATTTGACCAAAAAGAAGCTGAAATACTTGAAGAAAAAATTAGAAAAAATCAATTTACTTTTGATGACTTTTTGGATCAATTGAAACAAATCAAAAAAATGGGTTCTTTAAAAGATTTGTTAGGATTAATTCCAGGTATGGACAAACAGTTAAGAAATACAAATATTGATGATAAGGCATTCTCTAAAGTAGAAGCGATGATTCTTTCTATGACAAAAGAAGAAAGGAATAATCCTAAGTTGATAAATGGTGGTAGAAGAATTAGAATTGCAAAAGGAAGTGGGTCAAAAGTTCAAGATGTTAATAAATTATTAGCTCAATTTGAAGAAATGAATAAAATGATGAAAAACTTTACTCAAGGCAAAAAATCAAGATTGTTTAAAGGAATGGGTATCCCTGGTAAGAGATAATCCAATATTTTTTATAAATACAAAAAGAAATTAAATTTTATAATATTTTTATTTTTAAAGGCAACTCAAAATGGTTAAAATTAGATTAAGAAGAAAAGGTAGAATCCATCATGCAGTATATGATATCGTAGCTGTAAATGGCAAAGCAAGAAGAGATGGAGCTTATTTGGAGAGATTAGGTTTTTATGACCCTAACACTATTCCTAGTACTATAAAGATTAATCCGGAAAGAACAATCTATTGGATGAATGTTGGTGCTCAACCTACTGAAACTGTTAAACATCTTTTAAGTTACGAAGGTGTGCTTCTGCAAAGAGCTTTAGAATTCAAAGGTGTAAGTTCAGAAGAGATTTCTGAAAGAGTAATCAAACACAAAGAAGTTGTAAAAGCAAGATTTACCAGAAGAAAAGAATTAAGAAAGGTTAGAGTTACAACTAAAAAACTAACTGAGAAAAATAAATCAGAAGATGTTGAAGCTTAATTAATTGAAATTTAATTAGTTCTTAGAATTTATAAAATATTTATTCTAAGAACTTTTTAACATAAATAATATATATTTATTTGGAAATTATTGTTTAATTTATTAATTTGAATTAAGATATTTATTAAACATACAATTTAATTTTCTGGCTGATGTTATTATGGAGGAAGATAATAACAAAATGGCAGGGAAGCCCCATTTTATAATTAAAAATGGATATGTTGTATGCCTACAAGTTTTTCTGGTTCTGGTAAAATTAGAACCAATTTACCATCTGAAAATGCTTTAAATTCATTATCTGTGGTATCAAATAATATTGCAAATAGTCAACTTCGATTATCAACTGGCAAAAGGATAAATAGTGCCGCTGATGATGTTTCTGGTTATATAACTTCAAAATCTTTATTTGCTAGAAATTCAAGTCTTAAAACAGCATTAATCAGTGCTGGTGAAGCCAAAAATGTAACTGCAATAGGTCAAGATTCGTTAGATACTATTACTAATCTCCTATCTGAAATTAAAAATTCTGCTATTTCTGCATCTGCAGATTCATTAGGCACTGATGAAAAAGTAGCTCTTGCCAAATCTGCATACAGACTCACACAACAAATACAATTTGTAGTAGATTCTACAGTTTTTGCTGGAAGTTCCATTATTAAAGGTGATTTTTATGGTGAATGGATTGTTGGATATGATGCCAATAATCAAATTCTGTCTTTTGATATTAATCTTAAAAATGATAACAATGATTTTAATGTTAGAAATAAAAATTTTCATTTAAATTCATTGGAATCTAATACATATAATAACTCCTTTGGTGGGGTTGAAGCATTAGATCTATCATTATTAAATAATGTATCTGAAACTAATCTTGGTATTTTTGATAGAAATCAAATAGGATTGACAATTACCTCATTAGCTGATGCTTTGAATAATGTTTCAAAAGTTGTAGCATACTTGGGAGGTATTCAAAATAGACTAACTTCTCAAAATGAAAATTTAAATTCACAAATTACAAACTATTCCTCTGCAATCTCAAGAATTGAAGATGCAGACGTAGCAGAAGAGCAGCTAAATTTATCTAGGAATTTCTTTTTGGAGACAAGTTCATTGGCAGTTTTATCACAAGCAAATCAAAATCCTTCAACATTTTTAAGCTTGTTAAGAAATTAATTTAATTAAAATAATTAAATTAAGTTTTAAATTTATAAAATTTACAATTATTTTATAAATTATCTCATTTTCATAAACTTTTGTAAAGTATTGATATTGTTGGTTTTTAAAACTACAAAATAAGTATCACCACTTAATTCACTTATATCAAATTCCATATTATATTCACCATATTCTAGGAATTTGTTTAGTAAGTTCTTTGCAATTGTACCTCTAACATCTATTATATCAATAATTGTATTGTTTGATTCAATTAAACTAAATTGCAAGTTTAATTTATTTTCTGTGGGATTGGGGAATAAATTGATAATTTTAAAACTGCCAGTATTTTTTATAAATCTTCCCCCGTCAATGTAACAAATATCCAAAAGTTCAAAACTACCATTCTCTAAAAATACATAAATATTATTAGTATCATTCCATAAGGCATACTCAATTTCAATATTAGTAAACGATGTGTCTCCTAAAGTAGAAATAAAGTTAAATTCGGTGAGTATATTATCATTATTTTTTTTGTATTTAAATTTTCTTATAATATAACGTTTATTATTTTCGATATATGAAGAGTCATAGATATTATCAATATTGGAATATGGGAATAAAATAGTACTATTAAAAGATATTTTGAGATTTATATCAGTATTTTCTTCTAAATTTAATTGATTAATATTCTTCAAAAATAAAGGTAATACAACATTCTCTTTTGTATTAGATTTTAAGTCACCTAATTTCAATTTGATATAATTACTTCCAGTAACTTTACCTTTTAGACTTACTTTGTTTTCATAATTACATAAGTTAGGTAAAAAGAAATCGATTTCATTAATTTCACCAAATTTAATAGGCTTGTAACTAAAATAAAAATTTGAATTAAAATTAATATTATTTGTTAATGGTGAAATCGAATCTATATAAAAATTATTTCCCAGATTAATAGGGAAATTACTAAAATAATCACTCCAAATAATTGATATATCTCCATCATTCAGGATATTTAATTCTGAATAAGATATCTGATTTGGATTTAATACCTCAAAATTTAATGTATTTTTATCTAATAAAATATTATACAAATAAATATTGAAATTAATTGGTATTTCAATTTTATTATTCACTGAATTATCAGAATTTGAATAAATTATTATACTATTAATATAATTTTCTGAACTTAATATTTGAAATGTATATTGTATATTCAAAGATTCATTTGCTTCTAATTTTAGATTATTATAATTTTCAACTAAAATTAATCTATCATCAACAAATTTTATGTATATAGAATCTATAATTACAGGTTTATTTCCATTGTTATATATGGTCATATTTGTATCAATTATGATTTTACAATTAAAGTTTTTAAAGCTAATATTTTCTTCATAATCAATTGTTTTTACATTGCTCCCAACAGTAACTTTAGCTAAAATCTCTAAATTATTACAATCATATTTTATAATAATATTTTCTACTAATAATGTATCTTTATTAAAACCAATAAAAGTAATTTCAGCTTCTGTAGTTTTCAATGGTTCTAATTGTAAAACTTTAATATTTGAAATATTAAAATGACTAAAATTATAATTGGTGTTTAAATTTATAGTTGTATTTCCTTCATTTTTTAAAGTAATGATTTTTGTTATTGATTTATTTATTGCAACTAATTTAAAGTCAATAGTTTTATTATCTATTGTAATTAAAGGTTTTTCAGAAAACATTCTTATGTTATATTGCGTTATACTTTGGTTGTTTTGAAGCAAATTTGTGTAAATTTGATAAACCAACTTAGTTGTATC
>JBDNHS010000200.1:0-1854 GCA_041688685.1 Kapaibacterium sp. (SeqCode) | reverse complement strand
CTTGGACAAATTTCGCAGCAATGCACAAACAACGGCTCACGGTTCCGGCATGAGGAGGTCACCTTACTTGGTGATATCCTTTGGATTCATTATCCAAAATTAAAATAGATAGTACATTAAAAGATTCAATATTTATTCAATCACCAAAAAGTAATTTAGATACAATATTAAGTTATAAATCAAAAGATACTGTGATTTATAGTTTTAAATCAAAAAATATGAAACTAAGGGGAGATGTAGAAATAAAATATCAAAATAGAAATTTGAATTCTGAAAATGTAGATGTAAATTTTAATGATAATATATTCTTAGCTTTTCCCAAATATGATTCAACTTCTAAAAAATATATAGGAATACCAAAATTTTCTGAAAGTGGTGAAGAATATGCTGGAGCAGAAATCAAGTATAATTATAAAACAAATAAGGGATTGATAAGCAAAGGCGAAACTGAATTAGGAGAAGGATATTATTTTGGAGAAAAAATAAAAAGAATAAATGAAACTGATTTTTTTATCTCAAATGGATATTATACAACTTGTTCTGACCCTGACCCACACTATTATTTTGGTTCTACTCAAATGAAAATGGTGGCAAATGATAGGATATTCTTAGATCCACTTATATTTTATGTTGAAGACTTCCCTATTTTTGCATTACCTTTTGGTTTATTTTTCCCAACACAATCTGGAAGAAGGTCAGGCTTAATTGTGCCTTCATTTTTCTTTTCTAAAGATAGGGGTATAGTTTTTGAAAATTTTGGTTTTTATTGGGCAGCATCTGATTATTATGACATGCAAATTACAAGTAATATCTATACAAAGGGTGGATATGTATTAAAAAATAATCACAGATGGAATTTAAAAGATAACTATTCTGGTAATGCTAATTTAGAGTATGGTTATACAAGATTTAATCCTGATAATGACTACAACAAAGTTTGGAGGTTTACTATGGCTCACGACCAGACTATCAATCCACAAGAAAAATTAAATATCAATTTAAATCTTTCATCATCTGATTATAACAGAAATACTTCTACAAATCTAAGAGATAGAATCTCGCAAAATATAACCTCGAATGCTTCTTATTTTTTAAATTTTGATAATCAAACTTCATTATCAGTTTCATATAATCGTGAACAAAATATTATTACTGATGAATATAGACAATCCTTTCCAATTACTTATAATATACCAAATATCAAAATGGCAAGAATCATGGATAATGACCTTAATTTTTCAATGAGGTCAAGTCTAAATTATAATAATAATAAAGTAATAAATATAAGAAGTAATACTGTTGATGATTTTACAACTTTTGATACAACAAGAAATATAATTGAAACTAAATATATTTCTCACACGCCAAACATTTCTTATAATTTTCCTAAGCTATGGAATGTATTGAATATAGTGCCATCAATTAATATAAATGCAAATAACTTTTTTAGGAAATTAGACAGGCAAACAGATGCTAATAATCAAATTGTAGAAAATTATGAAAATGGAGTTTTTACAGAATATTGGACAAGTTTTTCTTTAAACTTACAAACTAGAATATTTGGTATAATAGATGCAAATAACCCGTTATTTGGGTTTATCAAACCAGAAAATCTTGGCATTAAAGCTTTTAGACATACAGCTGAGCCCGTTATAAGTCTTTCATATTCTCCTAATTATTCAGATAATGAAAACTTTTATGGAAAATATACGGATACAAGTAATAGAGTAATTACGTATAGTAGATTTGAAAAAGAAGGAGGAAGTCATTCTCCAATTACTGAAATTATGAATTTGGGATTTAGTCTTAGAAATAAATTTGAAATTAAAATAAAACAAAATGATACACTTCCCG
>JBDNHS010000199.1:0-4013 GCA_041688685.1 Kapaibacterium sp. (SeqCode) | reverse complement strand
TAGAAGCCGAAAAAGAAAAATCTAATGATAATACAAATAATAATTCTAAAGAATTTAAATTGGGTGATAAAGTAAGATACAATAATGATCTTGGTGATGAAAATAGTTACGGAATTATCTTAGAATTAGACAAAGTTTCAAAAAATGCTTTAGTTGAGTTTAATGGACTTAAATTTAAAATAAAAATATCGAAGTTGTCTCATTTTACTGGTAAAGAAATTAAATCTAGGTCAGGAGCAACAGAACATATTAAGTTTGATGCCAAAACCCAAATAGATTTAAGAGGATACAGGGCAGAAGAAGCTATAAATGAATTAGATAAATATATATCAAAATCAATTATATCGAATTTACAAGAAATAACTATCTTGCATGGTAAAGGAACTGGTGCATTAAGAATTGCAATACAAGAATTTTTAAAGTATCATTTTCAAGTAATCTCATACAGAGATGGCAAATTAGTGGAAGGTGGTGCTGGGGTAACAATAGCTGAATTATAATATTTAATTATTTTTCATTAGTAATTTTGTTGAAATCTTTCAGAAACTTGTTTCAATTATTAATAAAATAATTTAAGTTGTAAACGATAATAATTTTGACATAAAAATAATATTTTAAATGTATATAGTGATAGAAATAGAAAAATTAAGAAATAAACTCAAAATTTTTGATTACAAGAATTTATTCAAAGTAATATTGGGATATTACGTAATTTTTTCAATATTAATTTTGTCATTAAGTCAATATTCATTGAGTCAATTTACTTATTCATTTTTCAATGAAACAAAATCTACACATACATTTGAAAAAATTGATTATATTAATCTAAATTTCACTTCAGAATTAAATTTATCTCAAAAATTAAATTTGGAACTTTTTGCTCTATTAGAGTCAGAAATAGAAATATCAGAGTTCAAACAATATTCCACTGAAAACTATAAATTAAAATTTTCTAAACTTACAGAAATCACATTTGAATACTTTAAGTTTATGAACTCAAAAAGGACTATTCATAATTATACTACATTAATACTAAATCAAGAAATAGTATCTCTCCTTATTCTACATCATAGTTGGAAAACACATCTCCAATAACATCGTAAGAAATCATATTTCTAAAATACAAGCAATCCTATTATTACCAATCACTTAATTAAATACTTATACAATATAAAATATTAAGTATTTTTTAACTTACTTTATATTTATTTACATCTCAAAAGTTAAATTTTAACTTAGTAAATAACTATAAATTCTATTTTATCCAAATAAATTTAAACAAAAAAGTTACAGATGAAACAATTTATTATTTTATTTAGTTTTTCATTATTATTCACATTTGGTTGTGAACATGATGAACATAAAGAACATATATCAGCAAAATATATGATTACAATTCCTCTGACCAAAGATACAGTTATCACAAATGAATTTGTTTGTCAAATTCATGCCTACCAAAGAATAGAAATAAGAGCATTAGAAAAAGGATATTTACAAAAAATATTTGTTGATGAAGGGCAGTTAATCAAAAAAGGTCAAAAAATGTTTAAGATTATGCCGAATATTTATGAAGCAGAACTTAAAATAATGAAAGCAGAAGCAGATTTAGCATTTATTGAATATAATAATACAAAATCATTATCAGACAAAAATGTAGTTTCTAAAAATGAACTGGCAATTAATCAAGCTAAGTTAGATAAAGCAAGAGCAGAGGTTGAATTAGCACAAACACATCTGAACTTTACAGATATAAATGCTCCATTCGAAGGTATAATGGATCATTTTAATGTCAGAGAAGGAAGTTTGGTTGATGAAGGTGAATTATTGACTTCTTTGTCAGATAATCATAAAATGTGGGTATATTTTAATGTTCCAGAGTCTCAATATTTAGAATATATAACTACAACACATTCTGCAAAAAGTGAAATAGTACAGTTAAGAATGGCTAATGGGAGGATTTTTGAAGAATACGGAAATATTGAAACTATTGAAGGTGAGTTCAATAATGAAACAGGCAATATACAATTTAGAGCAACATTTCAAAATCCAAAAAGAATATTAAGACATGGTCAGACTGGAAGTATTATTTTGGAAACACAAGTCAAAAATGCATTATTAATTCCACAAAAAGCAACTTTTGAAATATTAGACAAAAAGTATGTATTTGTTATAAACAAAAATAATGTTGTGAAGCAAAGACAAATTACTGTTTCTAATGATGAATTACCTCATTTATTCATTGTAATCAATGGATTAAAAGCTGGGGAAAGAATTCTGGTAGACGGACTTCGTAAGGTAATTGATGGAGATAAAATCCAAACAAAAATGCAAGACCCTAAAAAAGTTTATACCAATTTAGAATTAGAAGCAGAATAATAGAAGTAGAATAATAAAAGCAAAATAAAAAATAAGTAAAGGAAATATGTTTAAAAATTTTATTAGAAGACCAGCTTTAGCGATAGTCGTATCGTTAATAATTGTTTTTGTTGGTTTGTTGTCAATCAAAACTTTACCAATATCTCAATTTCCAGAAATAGCACCACCTAGAGTAATCGTTACATTAGCTTACCCAGGTGCAAGTGCGGATGTATTAGTCAAATCTGCTTTGATACCATTGGAACGTTCTATAAATGGTGTTCCTGGTATGAGATATATAGTTTCAGATGCAACGAGCGCAGGTGAAGCAACAATACAAGTAATTTTTAATTTAGGAACTGACCCAAATCAAGCAGTAGTTAATGTTAAAAATAGAGTTGATAAAGTAATTAACAATTTGCCTAAATTAGTTCAGTTAGAAGGAGTAATTGTTAATGTTGTTCAGCCGAGTATGTTGATGTATCTTAATTTATACAGTAATGATAAAACCGTAGATGAAAAGTTTCTTTTTAATTATGCAAATGTAAATCTTATTCCAGAAATACAACGTATAAATGGAATATCTCAAGCTCAAATGTTAGGTAATCGTAATTATGCAATGAGGATTTGGTTAAACCCAGATAGAATGAGAGCTTATAACATTGCTTCGGATGAAGTGATGAAAGCTCTTGCTGAACAAAGTATAATCGGAAGACCAGGTAGATTGGGACAAGCAACTGGCATTCAGGCACAATCATTAGAATATGTTTTGGTTTACAAAGGAAGATATAATAAACCTGAAGAATATGAAAATGTAATTATTAAAGCAAACTCAGATGGTGAAATTATCAGACTCAAAGACATTGCCAAAGTACAATTTGGTAGTGAGTTTTTTGATATTTATTCAAATATAGATGGTCATCCTTCTGCTGCTATACAACTAAAACAAGTTTATGGAAGTAATGCAAGTGAAGTGATTGACCAAGTAAAATTAAAAATGGAAGAACTTAAACCTTCATTTCCTCCTGGAATGAAATATGAAGTTAGTTATGATGTATCAAGCTTTTTAGATGCATCAATTGAAAAAGTTGTCCATACTTTAATTGAAGCATTTATATTAGTAGCATTAGTAGTATTTATATTTTTGGGTGATTGGAGATCTACTCTAATTCCAACTATTGCAGTACCTATTTCATTGATAGGTGCGTTTATATTTATGAAAATGTTTGGTTTAACAATTAATTTAATTACTTTATTTGCATTGGTCTTAGCAATTGGGATTGTGGTAGATGATGCAATTGTTGTTGTTGAAGCAGTCCATTTAAAGATGGAAAAAGAGAATATAGGTCCATATAAAGCAGTACAAAAAGTATTAGGTGAAATTGGTGGAGCAGTTGTAGCAATTACACTATTGATGACATCTGTTTTTGTTCCAGTAGCATTTATGCCTGGACCAGTTGGTGTATTTTACCGACAGTTCGCAATTACAATGGCTTCTTCTATTATTTTATCTGGATTAGTTGCTCTTACTCTTACTCCAGTATTATGTGCAATTATATTAAAAAATACCCATGGACAAACAAAAAAGAGAACTCCAATTTCAATTTTTATTGACGCATTTAATAGATGGTTTGAAAAGTTAACTGGATTTTATCTTG
>JBDNHS010000198.1:0-4664 GCA_041688685.1 Kapaibacterium sp. (SeqCode) | reverse complement strand
TTAGGAGTATATGTTTCATATTATTTAGTTTATTTCATGCAGATTTGGAATGGTAACAGTAAAAGTTGTTCCAACATTTAGTTTCGATTTCAAAGTAATAGTTCCGTTTAGCTTGTTAAGCGTTTCTTCTGCAATATACATGCCAAGTCCAGAGCCTTTAGAATGCGAAGTGGCCCTGTAAAACATTTCAAATATCTTTTGTTGTTTTTCATCAGCTATACCGATACCATTATCTTCCAAAGTTATGATAACTTTCTCCATATCTGAGTGTGCAATTAAGTTTATATAACAATATGGCTTTGATTTATCGTGATACTTGATCGCATTACTAATCAAATTATTCATAATAATTAATATCCTTCTTCGGTCCGAAATAAATTTCCCGGTTTGAACAACTTCCACTTTAATTTTGCATACAGATTCATTCTCCATATATTTCAGCGTTTGCCGGCTTTCATTAATAAGGTCTTCAAAATTTATTTCTTCCTTTTCTATTTCCATTCTTGAATTGCGAGAGTAATTCATTATGTCTTCAATAAAACTGTCGAGTTTAGTGATGCTTTGTTTCATCATACTCAACCACTCCTTTTGGTCAGTCTCTGCTGGATTTACGCTTTCATCCATAATATTGATGAGACCAAGCACGGAAGTAAGGGGTGCCCTTAAATCGTGTGAAGTACTGTAAACAAACCTGTCAAGTTCAGCGTTTGTTTTTTTAAGTTCCACATTTTGTTGTTCGAGCGTTTTTTCTGCTGCTTTACGTTCCGTAATATCTCTGATATTGCATTGAATTACTTTTTGCTCATCCACAAAATAAACGTTGCTAACAAACTCTACATTAAGTTGTTTGCCAACATTTGTTTTAAGTGGTAAATCATCGTAACGGATATATTCCTTTTCCTGCAATTGGAGGAATGCGATTTTGGAAGCTTCTACATCTTTGAACAGTCCGATTTCCCAAAGCTCTTTTCCTATAAAATAGTTATACGAAAAGCCTATAATTTTTATTAGGAAGGGATTTACATCCTCAATCTTGCCTGTATCTGCATTCAAAATTAATATTCCGTCTTTAGCTGTTTCAAACAAACGCTTGTATTTCGTTTCATTTTTATTATTGGCTTTCTCTATTAATTTGCTCTTAGTTATATCTTCATGAACTATTATCACTTTATCTTCCTCATCTCCAAAATGCGACACACTTAAATTACACCATCGCTGCTCGGTGGGAGAGTCGCAAGGATACTCCATTTCAAAGACGGCTTTCTCTTTATTAAATACAGATTTAATGCCTTCAATGGCTTTTTCTGCATCCAAATCTCCTTCAAGCATAGATTTTTTACAAACATCAAAATAATTGCTTCCTACAGAAACATGGTTAAGCCTTGCTTCCCCATTTTCTTTTGCAAAATCGTCCCAGGCTTTGTTAACCGATTCAATGCTTCCGTCTAAATTAACTACCGCTATATGCGAACTTAAGGAGGAAAGCACTGCCGAGCTAAATAACTCGCTTTCGTGAGAATGCTTTTCCGCATTTTTGAGTTCGCTAATATCAATAGTTAAAATAAACAACCCTTCCGGTACTGGGGTTATGTTCATTTGAAACCATCCTGATAAACCATCATGAAACTTAAATTCAGTTTCAATGTTATCCGAAATTCGCTCTTGCATGCATCGTATAAGAACCGTAAATATTTCAGTATGCTCTATTCCAGGGAATTTTTCCATCATTGTATGTCCCAGCAATTCATTCTTGGTATATATACCTTGATTAACTATAGCACTATTTACATATAAATAATACCAATCAAAGTTAATAATCTGTACACCTTCCATCATCCCGTCAAGAGCAGAGCGGTATCGCTTTTCACTTGCTACTGACTCACGTTTTCTTTCTTTCACACTTTTTTCAAGCGAAAGATTCAAATCGATAAGCGAATGTTCCGTCTTTTTTTTATCTGATACATCTCTAAAAATTAGTATCGCACCTATAGCTTCACCTGTCTCATTGCAAATGGGTGCAGCAATATCATCAATATAAATAGTATGTCCGTTTTTTTGTTTTAGAAAAGTGTGGTTAGTCAAAGGAACTATTTTATTTTGCCGGACGGCTTCTATAGCTGGGTTTATTATTTTTAGTCCTGTTAGTTCATTGGTAATTTTGAATACCTTTTCAATGTGAATACCAATTACTTCTTTCTGTTTCCATCCTGTAATTGATAAGGCCGATAGGTTGATCATCCTTATAATTCCATTGGAGTCTGTTACTATTAAGCCATCGGCTAAGCTGATCATTACTTTATCGAACCATTCATTTTTTAGAAATAGCTCATGGAGGGCTATTTTTCGGGCTCTGTTTTCTATGTAGATTATTGATAACAGAAATACCATTATTATAATTACTGTACTCGCTATTATATTCAAATGGAGGATTGGTAAAGTAACTATAATGAAAATAGAAATTGCAACAGTAAGAAAAATAAAATGTGGCGAATTTTTCATCTTATGGGCGATAAGATTTCATATAATAACTTTATTGATTGGATTTACCAAAATTGTGCTATAAAGTTCAATAAAAACCTTTAAAAACTATTGTAAACATCTATTAATAAGTTACATAATTCACAGGTTGAAAAGAATTTAAAAGGGAGTGAGGCAATATTAAAATTACTTTTGTTCAATTTGATTTGTTTCTTCAACAATTATTTTTACAATATCATCCATTTCGTCGGTTGAAATTCTTAATAACTTCAACCAAATGTAGATTTCATCAATATCATCAGTTTTTGTCTCAAGCAAATTTATAATTCCTAATATTCTAGCAAGTGGTGCACGCAAAATATGGGATTGTGTCCATGCAATATTCTTTAATTTTGCATTTTGAATTTCAATTGTGTTGATGTGTTTTAAAGTTTCAGATACATCATTTGATTGTACAATTAATTCATTATTTGAAATATTTTTTATTTCCTCGACACATATATCTACTTTAATTTCCACACCATCACTTAAAAAATGTGTAAAGTAATATTTAGTGCCTGCATCTTCTTTTGAAAATAATTTATGTTGTATTAGTTGTTCTTCTTCTTTGGGATGCAATTGAGTAAATGACATCTTTAGAAAATCATCTAAAGAGTAGCCGTACTTTTTTTGCGCCGCAATATTTGCATTTAATATTCTTAAAGATACAGCATCTAAAAGCCAAGTAGGTTGTGGATTAAAGTTAAAAAGATTTTCATAATTATGTTTTTCCTTCTCAATTTGATTAATAAAACTACTTCTATTTAGTGTAAAAGTGATTGTTTTATGAAGTATAGATGGGTTTATTTCTTCTTTTAACAAATAATCATAAACACCAATTTTTAGACTAGTTTCGGCCATAGCCAAATCTGAATATCCAGTTAAAACAATGATAGGTATTTGAAAATTATAAGCTATAATACCATTTATTAATTCAATGCCATTTAAATCTGGCAGGTTCAAGTCCAACAATATTACAGAAACTTTTTCTTTATGATTTTGTAGGTAATTAATTGAATTTGCAAAATCGGAGTAATGAATTATGTCTATGAATTTAAATTTCTCCAGTAAATAATCCTCAATTAAAACGAAATCACCTTGATTATCTTCAATTACTAGAACACACAACTTTTCTGAATAGTCTTGTATTTGCTTAGTCATATTAATTTGATAATGTAGTTAGCTGTAACCAAAATTCTTCAATTTTTAATACTGCACTTAAAAACTCACTAATCTCCAACGGTTTTTTTATATAGCTGTTGCAGTGGTGTTCGTAGGCTTCGCTTATATCTTTTTGATTGGAGGAGGTAGTTAGCATAATTACCGGAATTTTTTTGAGATCTACATCGGTCTTAATCTGCCGTAAAACCTCATGGCCATTGAATATGGGAAGGTTGATATCCAAAAGAATAAGATCAGGCTTTTTTACATCGGCAAATGCTCCTCTCTTAAATACGAAATCAAGAGCTTCCTTACCGTTTTTAGCAACGCTGATTTCTGTTTTTAATTTGCATTCTTCAAAAGCTTCCAAAGTAAGTAAAACATCTCCTTCATCGTCTTCTACTAGTAGAATATGAGCTAGTTCAAATTGTTTATTCATATTATTTATTTTTAGGAATAGTAAAATAAAATACAGTGCCTTCTCCAAGTAAAGACTCTACCCAAATCCGTCCACCTAAAAATTCAATATGTCTTTTGGCAATAGATAAACCTATGCCGGTTCCAGAATACTGTTCCTTGTTGTGTAGGCGTTGAAAAATGACAAATATTTTATCGTAAAATTGAGGATCTATTCCTATCCCATTGTCTTTGACAGAAAATTTCCATTCATTTTCATTTTCTTCAGCGTTAAGATCTACTATTGGTGGTGTGCCTTCTATGGAGTACTTGAGTGCATTGTCTAGTAAACAATGAAGTATCTGAGTGATAGCTGCTTTGTAAGTGAATAGTGTTGGCAGTTTATTATTCTTTATTAAAGCAGATTTTTCTGCAATGAGTTTTCTTCTTAACTGCTTAAATTCAGAAATTACTTCGTTCATGTCTATTGCTGCTTTTCCTTCTGTTAGTTTATTTGATCTAGAATAGTCCAACAGATCAAGGATAATTTGCTTCATTCTTTTGGCACCATCAGTTGCAAAATGAATATA
>JBDNHS010000197.1:0-2903 GCA_041688685.1 Kapaibacterium sp. (SeqCode) | reverse complement strand
TAGTTTAAAAGGTATTGAAGAGTCGTGGTCAAATTGTGCAGAAATATCAAAATGGGCTGGAGGTATTGGATTATCAGCAAGTAAAGTTCGGTCAAAAGATTCGTTTATTAAAGGGACAAGGGGATTATCAAATGGAATAGTTCCACTTTTAAAAATGTATGACCAATTAGCTCGATACGTTAATCAAGGAGGAAAAAGACCAGGTTCTATAGCAATCTATTTGGAACCTCATCATCCGGATATATTTGATTTCCTAGAACTAAGAAAGAATTTTGGCGATGATACACAAAGAGCTAGAGATTTATTTTTGGCCCTATGGATAAGTGATCTTTTTATGAATCAGGTAAAATCCGATAGTGATTGGTATTTGTTATGTGCTAACACTTGCCCCGGTCTTTCTGATGTATTCGGTGTCCAATATGAGAAATTATATTGGGAATATGTTAACCAAGGTAAATATAAGGAAAAGATTTCTGCTAGAAAATTATGGTTAGCAATTCTTGAATCACAGATTGAGACAGGAATGCCATATATTGGATTTAAAGATGCTGTTAACAAAAAGTCTAATCAAAAGAATTTGCGAACAATAAAGAACTCTAATCTTTGCAACGAAATATCCCAGTATTCAGATGATAAAGAATATGCGGTATGTAATTTAGCGTCTATATCGCTTAGACATATGGTCAAACCCTTTATTAATGAAAAATCTAATAAATGGATTATATATTCAAAAGCCAATTGTAAATATTGTTCGTATGCAAAAAAGTATATGCAAACTCATAAATATGATTTTGAGGAAAGGGAATTTAATAATGAAAATTTGTTGTACTTAAAGACCATTTTTCAAAATTCAAATATTACTTTCCCTAAAATATTTTTAAATTCAGCATCTAATAAAACGAGTATTGGGGGATGGAGTGAGTTATACACATATACTGCAGGTTCATTTGAATTTGAGAAATTATATGATGTTGCTTATACTGCGACTCTTAATTTAAATAAAGTTATTGATATAAATTATTATCCGATACCTCAAACTAAATTATCGAATATGAAACATAGACCAGTGGGCTTGGGATTTCAAGGATTGGCTGATACCCTAGCTTTAATGCGTATACCTTTTGATTCTCCTATGGCTTTAGAACTAAATGCCCGTATTATGGAAACTATATATTTGGCATCAGTTACTGCATCAAATGATATAGCAAAAGCTAGAAATGAGGATTTTAAGATATTATATGAATTAATAGACTTGATAGGTATTGATAAAAAATATTTACCTGAATTTTATGATGTAAATTTTAACATTGATTCGGAAATATTTTTTACTCTAGGAGATTTTTGTCTTGATAATTATAGTTCTAAAGATGAATATTATTGGTATTATTGTAATAAAAGACCAGAAACATATGATGAATATTTTAAAGATTTTAATAATTTATATCATAAACTTAAACCAAATGTTTACGAATTAACAAATCTTAAAGATGATTATTTAGGAGCCTATAGTTCTTTTTCTGGCTCATATTTTTCAGAAGGTAAATTTCAATTTGATTTATGGGGAATTAAACCGACTAGACCTGAATGGGATAGCCTACGAGAATCGGTAATCAAATATGGAACACGAAATAGTTTACTGACTGCGCTAATGCCAACAGCTTCCACAAGTCAAATTTTGGCAAATAATGAATGTTTTGAGTATTTTACTAATAATATATATACAAGAAATACACAAGCAGGTGATTTTATTATTATCAATAAATATTTAGTAAATGATATGTTAAGTGTTGGTATGTGGGATTTAGAAATGAAAAATATGATAATTGCATCTAATGGTTCGATACAATCTATGGATAAAATCCCTTTACAAATTAAAGAATTATATAAGACGATATGGGAGATTAAACAAAAATGGGTATTAGATGCAGCAGTTGCACGGGGACCTTATGTGGACCAGACGCAATCAATGAACTTATTTATGGGAGAACCAGATTTTGAAAGATTAACTTCATCACATTTTTATGCATGGACATCTGGATTAAAGACAGGACAATATTATTTGAGAACAAAACCAGCAACAGATGCAGTTAAATTTACAATAGATCCAAATTTAATAAAACAGGCAAAAAATAAACAAGAAGATAAAATATGCGATACATGTTCTGCATAATATTTTTAAATATAATTTATATGAATAATTTCACAACCAAAAGGTATTTTTATAAAATCATCTAATAATAAAAAGTTTGTTGATATTTTTTTAAGACATGGAGGTAAATTAGTAAGACATGACAAGTCAAATTTTTCATTTATATTTATAAAGTTGCCTATTGGATAAGGCCGAAATGTTGAACAAATAGTTAATTCTTCTAATTCACATGGTAAATTATTTAATAATATTTTATAATGTTTACTTATAGTTTCAATTTGTAATGATATAGAAAGAAATTTTAAATTTGTTGGTAAAATATAATCCTCAAAGGCAGCATCATATGTAATCAAATACAATTTATTTAAATTATCAGGCAATACATTTCTTTTAATAACGCAATTATAGTTCTTTCCAATGACCAATTCTTGTAATCCATCAGGAATAACACCAATGGTAAATGGTTTATTATAATATGATCCAAATTTTAAATAGAATAATGTAGTGGGCAATACTTTTTTATCAATTAATCTATTATATGAGTCACCAAACCATAAATGTGTTAAACCCTTTGGTAATACTTTTTTATCAATATATTCATTATAATTATCGTTAAATATTAAATGAGTTAATTTAGACGGTAAATCATTTTTTCTTAATATTTTACTAAAATAATTTCCAAATTTTAAATGTGTGATGTTATCATCTAATTTATGTTTTTCATCAAAATCATTGCATATAGTATATGTACTGT
>JBDNHS010000003.1:0-6931 GCA_041688685.1 Kapaibacterium sp. (SeqCode) | reverse complement strand
CCAAAAAAAAACAATTTACTGAATTGTAAATTCAATAAACGAAAAATTGAAAGTGAAAAAAATCAAAGTATAAATACAAACAAAATTGATAATGCTAATGAAGATGTTAGTAATAATGACAATTTTAGAATAATCAAAAGATTTAAACCAGAAAATGAAAATAATTCACAAAATTTAAAAATCAATACGCCTTCAACCAAAAGCAAAAATATTAATCAGAATGATAATTCCGACTCTTTCACAAATATATTGGTTGAAGAGTCCAATGATGAATTGAAAAATGAAGTCGTTATTAATAGAATTGCTGAACAGAATATTGATTCTGAGAATATTGAAAGTGTTGAGAATGTAGTAATTGGAAATGAATTAGCTGAAAATAGCTTAGCTGAAAGTGAAGAAATTGAAAGTGCAATAATCGACCAAACTACAAATATTGAAGATAAAACAGAAGATAACAACAATTCAGATATACAAGTAAATAATAAAATTATAAAATTGAACTTTAATTTTAATCAAGAAAAATTAAACGAAAGACAAGAAATACAAAATAATGCCTTAAATTTTGAAGATGATGAAATTGATGGGTTTGATGGAGTAGAAAATTTAAATTTTCATCAAGAAGCAGAGAAATTTGAAAATGAAAATATACAATTCAAACAACAAACGATTGATGTTGAACTGATAAATGCCTTAGAAGAAAATATTACTATTGATGATGAGCCAAGAAGAGAATTTGAATACTTTGTATCAAGATTATTATTGAGTCTTAGAAATATTACTGATATTCAGACTGCTGCATTTTTCTTGTTTAATAGCGAAAAGAAAGAGTTTATATTAGAATCTTACGTAACGAATGTGCCAACAAAAATTAAAGAAAATGTAAGATTTAAATTTGGCGATGATATTATTAGTCAAATAGTTGATGGAAACAAACCTGAAATTTTGACCGACATTAACAATAGTTTAATTAATGAATTGTTTTTTTATTACCACGAAAATTCTTCCATTAATTCTTTTATTGGAATTCCAATTACTTTTGGGAATAAAATTATCGGAGTTATCATTGCAGATTCTTTAGATAATGATGCTTTTGATAATAATTTTGCAATGATTTTGGGACAATATTCTAAAATTATTGGTAATATGCTCAAAACCTATACTGAAAAATATGAATACCAAATTGACTCTAAAATTTTAAATTCTATTAAATACTTTAACAATTTGTATTTTAATAGTAAAGTCAATACTAACGATACCATTTCAATTTTGATAGAGTCAATAACACAAAATATAGAATGTAATAATGTTGGAATTGTTGTCTATAATGAAACAAACAATAATTGGTATATCAATCAAATATCTAACTCAAATTCAAATGAATCAAATGATTTATTAGGTAAAAATATTAATTTGAATAATACTTTAATTGGTCAAGTAATCAAATCTAATAAACCAATTTATATTCCTAAAATTACTGAAGATAATTCAAATATTAGGATTTTTGAAGGTGAGAGTACTTTGGTCAATGGATATTTTGTTGCGTATCCACTAAAAAGTCTAAATCAAACATTTGGTTGTGTTTTTGTCGAAGGCAATAATGCCAGTGTTTTCTCTCAGACAGAATTAAATCAAATTCAATTATTAATTGAAAATACCAGTTTCGTTTTTGACAAAGTTCAATTGTTAGATATAATAAAAAATAATTCGATTTACGATTCTAATACAGGGATTTTAAATCCAAATGCAATGTATGAAAGAATTTACAGAGAGATAGAAAGAGCAAAACAATTAGGCAATCACCCTACTATTTGTTTAATCAAAATTGATAGTTATGCCTCAATTAATTCAGAATTTAAAGAAAGAATGTCTGTAGCAAATCAATATTTGATAAATTTGATTAACAATAACATAAGAAATTTTGATATTTTGGGACAATTAGACGAAGATGTTTATTGCGTTATGTTAGTCGGTACAGGATTGGACAAATCACAAATCTGGTCAGAAAAATTAAGAAGTGAATTTGCAATGAAAGAGTTAGAATTAGATGGCAAAAAATTCAGCTCAACTTTGAGTATAGGAATTGCAAACTCGACCAGAGTAGAAACTGTCGATGAATTGATTTCTCACTGTGCTAAGGCTCTTAATGTGTCGATAGAAAAAACAAACTATGTTCAGATATTTGCATAATTTAATGTTTAATACAATAATTTACCTTTTTATAAGTTGACAAATTATCTGTTTCAAATTTATTAAATAATTTAGTTATGAAAATATTATTTTTAGTTTTTGCATTCATAATTCTTAATTCGTGTGGAGATAATTCACCCGAACCGACTAAAGAACTTGAATGTGGATTAGAATATATAGTTAGAACCGATGTTTCAGGTCAAATCTTAAACTATGGAGCTTTAAGAGATACAAATGATTGGAAAACTTTTGCAAATCAAAACGCAAAAGGGCTGGAAAATCAATTCACATTAAAATATGCAACACCCAACCCAACATCTGGTTATATAATTTATGAAATGGCTCTTGAACAAAGTTCAAAAGTAAAATTATATTTTAACGATTCGTTAATGATTGAAAGTTATATAGTACAAGGTATTAATTTATTTTCATTTGAATTAAATAATAACCCCGAAGGTTGTTACAAAATCAAAGCAGAGTGTTATCTCGGACAAACAGAAAATAGCCCTATTTCTAATAAAATACTGACATCATCTGGCAGAGTAATGGTTGTTGGAAAACCATAAATTTTGAGAATAAAATTTCAACTCTTTATAAAACTCTTCCACTTTCCTCTCTACCCTGCCACTCTTCAAACGTGTAATTCAGTTTATCTTTTTCAGATATAATTAGTTTGTCTTCATTATTTAATTGCCAATCAATATTGAGTTCTTTGTCATTCCAAAGGATCCCAGCTTCACATTTTGGATTCCAATAAGCTGTACATTTATAATTAACTACTGTGTTGTCTTCTTTGGAACAAAATCCATTTGCAAATCCAAAAGGTACCCAAAGCAAATTATGGTTTTTGTCATCTAATAAAAATGTTGAATGTTGCCCAAATGTTGGTGAATTTTTTCTTATATCCAATTCCACAAATAATGCTTCACCTCTCACAACTGAAATCAATTTGCCGAGAGGTTGATTCCATTGAAAATGTAGTCCTCTAATGACATTTTTTTGAGAAGTTGATTGGTTATCTTGAACAAAATTTTCATCAACCCCTACTTCAGTCAATAAATCTTTTCTAAATGCTTCAAAAAAACTACCTCTGTTATCTTCAAATATTCTTGGCTGTAATAATATTAACCCATTTAATTTTTTATCTATAATTTCAAATGACAAATCAAATACCTTTAATATATTAAAAATTATAATTTAGTTAATTTTATAGCTACCATTAGTGTAATGCAAAATTTTCTGACTTTTTGTTTTTTTATTTGAAACTACAATACAATCACTTATTCCATCTTTTGAAATTATATTTTTTCTTTTTACTTTTTTATTTAAAATAGACATTTTAATATCTTTAAATCCCTCATTACTATTATTTAGAGTATCATAAATAAAAGATCTCGAATTATAATTTACACAAAAATTTATACCATCTAATTCTGAAGAGTGAGTTTCATCTAAATAGACATTATTTAAAATACTAGTAATTTGGTTATTATTTATAGTAAATATTTCAAGTTCTTCATTGTAAAATTCTGCTAAACGTGGCACATTATAATTATAATAGATTCCAAATGTTTCAATACTATCATTTAAATGGTCAAAAACACTATATTTTCTTTTTGATAAATTGTTATAAAATCCAATATGAGATAAAGTTAACGCCCCATTATCAAACTTTTCTTTAAATTCTTTTTTATAAGATACTTTCATATCTATTTTATTGTATATCAAAATAGTGAGATTTAAAAATTCATAATGTTTAATAATAGTATCATTACCAAACAAAATAATTAAATCATTAGGATTTTTTAACGAATTTTTACTTATTGCAAATTTTATTTTATCTTTTTTTATTTTTAGTTTATTATTTATAAATTTGCATAATTTAGTATTCACATAATTTTCTTCATTGTATATTAAAACGTTCTTGTCTATTAAATGCTCTTTTTTGACAATATTTTTATTGTTTAAATTAGTACTATCAGTATTTAAAGATTTTAAATACTGACTATTTAAAACCAAAACACATACGATTACAAAAAATAAGGTAATCATAAATAATTTCATTGCAAATTTCATCATTTTTCCATAAAATTTTTAAATTAAATCAGTTTTTACTCTTTTGATATTTGCACCTAAACTTGCAAGTTTTACTTCCATACTTTCATATCCTCTATCCAAATGATAAATTCTATGTACTTCTGTAATTCCTTCTGCAACTAATCCTGTTAAAACCAAAGAAGCACTTGCTCTAAGGTCAGAAGACATTACCATTGCACCTGACAAGTGTTTTCCACCGTTAATAATTGCCAAATTTTCATTCACAGAAATGTCAGCACCTAATCTTTGTAACTCGGGAACGTGCTTAAATCTATCAAAATAAATAGTATCTGTTACTTTTGTTGTACCTTTGGCTTCGAGCATAAATGACATCCATTGTGCCTGCACATCGGTAGGAAACCCTGGGTAAATAGAAGTAATTACATCTATTGGATTAGGTTTGTTTTCCATTTTGAGTTGTATTTTATCATTATTTACGTCAATTTCACAGCCGGCTTCCTCTAATTTTGAAATTACAGCAGAAAGGTGATATGGGTTTACTTTTTCTAAAAGTATATTACCACCAGTCATAGCACCAGCAATAAGATAAGTAGCAGCTTCAATTCTATCAGGTATTGTTTCCTCATTACATTGTTTTAATTCATCAACACCTTCAATTTCTAGTATATTTGTGCCTATCCCTTCAATTTTGGCACCCATTTTAACTAACATCCTAGCTAATGCAGTTATTTCTGGTTCCATTGCAGCATTGGATAATTTTGAAGTTCCTTTTGCTAAAGTTGCAGCCATTAAAATGTTATCAGTAGCACCAACTGAGGAAATATCAAAAGTAAATTTGTTTCCAATTAATCTATTATTAGGTCCTTTCGCTTTTGCTACCACATAACCATTTTCAATAGTAATTTCTGCACCTAACTTTTCTAATCCTTTTATGTGCAAATCTACTGGTCTTGGTCCCCAAGCACAACCGCCAGGCAAGGATACCTTTGCTTCACCAAATCTACTCAATAATGGACCCAAAACATAAAAAGATGCTCTCATTTTTTTCACTAATTCATAAGGAGCAAAAGTACTATTTATATTTCGAGTATCTATAAATAAGTCATCACCATTCAATTCAGAAAATATCCCTAATGTTTCTAATATTTTAGAAAGAGTCCAAACATCTTTCAGATTTGGTGTATTAGTCAGATGATATGTACCTGGAGCTAATATTGTAGCAGGCATCAATGCTAATGAACCATTTTTGGCACCAGCAATTTTAATTCTACCTTGTAATTTATGCCCACCTTCTATGACAAATTTATCCATTTTTTTTTGTTTAATTTTTGTAACTTGATTTTTGTAAAATTAAGTGTTTTTTGTTGTAAATAAAAACTATTTACTAAATTTTGAATTTTATTTTTATTAAAACATTAAAAATGCTAAATATTTTGAAAATCAAATCATCTAACTGCAATAAATGAAAGTTCTATTTTTGCATCTTTAGGTAATTTGGACACTTCAACTGTAACTCTTGCAGGATATGGAAATTCAAAATATTCTGCGTATAATTTATTAAACTTTTCAAAATCATTAATGTCAGCTAAATATACATTAACTAAATTTATTTTTGATTTATTTAAACTTAGATTTTCCAATATTTTATCAATATTTTCAAATATTTGTAATAATTCTGTTTCGAAGTCTTTATTATTTAATTTACCATCAGTGGGATTTATAGCAATTTGACCAGAAACAAAGATAATTCCATTAGTTTCTCTAAAAATACTATAAGGACCAATCGTTTTAAATTTATCCGTATCAGTTACTATATTACTTTTATTGTTAATATAATTATTCTTATTATCTAAATTTTTATTGGAACAGTTTACAAATAAAAGACTGATTAATAATAAACTTATAGTAACAATATAATTACATTTGAAGTTAATTTGTATTTTCATAATTTAAATTTATATTAGTAATTTTGATATAATTTCTTGATATTTTGGGATATTTTTGGATAATAAAATAAATAGATTTAATTTTGTAATTGTATTCGTTTGAAAATGTGTAATTCATCGATAGAACAAAGTTTAAGAAATTCAAATTTCTGAATTTTTCTATTAAATAAATATTCTGTTAAACAAATATACACAACGAAATATGAATAAAAAATTGTTCTTCTAAATTTACATTTATATGGTGCCGTAGCCAAGTGGTTAGGCAGCGGTCTGCAAAACCGTTAACGCTGGTTCGAATCCAGTCGGCACCTCAATTCTTTAAGTAAAAATAAAAAAATATTATGGCTAATACAAGTGATTTAAAAGTTGGTACGGTAATCAAATATAATGGCGAAAATGCTGTTGTTACCGATTTAGAATTTAGAAAACCAGGTAAGGGTGGAGCATTCTACAAAACAAAACTTAGATATTTACTTTCTAATAGATTTGCAGAACATACTTTCAATTCAGGTGAAAGTATTGAAATCATAAAAGTAGAAACTCGTGACTTTCAATATTTATATAGAGATGGTAACAATTTTATCTTTATGGATACACAAACTTTTGACCAAATTTATGTTGATGAAAACTTTTTGAGTGATGATTCAAGATTTTTGAAAGAAAATGAGAATTTACAAATCGTTTTTGATGGTGATGACGTTATGCAAGTGATTATGCCTAATCACGTAAATTTAAGAGTT
>JBDNHS010000196.1:0-6979 GCA_041688685.1 Kapaibacterium sp. (SeqCode) | reverse complement strand
AAGTATGAAAATACTATTTATTTAAATAATATTATATAAAATTTATTATTAATAATTTTGTATAAACTCAATGAATTTACTTAAAGAAATTTTTCTGTGACTAATATTACTTTTTATAATATTAGGCAATCCAGCAAAAGTGTTTTTATATCCGTCTGGAATAAAACTAGCGTCATAGCCAAAGCAATTACTACCTTTTTTGCTTGTAATTATGCTACCATTAATTTTCCCATTGAAGTATTTAATACCTTTACCATTAAAAAAACACATTGTTGTTCTAAAGTGCGATAAATAAGGTGGATTAAATTTTGTTATTTTTTGAATTAAATAATCCATATTTTTATTATCATCAGAATTTTCACCAGCATATCTTGATGAATACAACCCAGGTTCTCCACCCAAACAATCAACGCAAAGCCCTGAATCATCACTCAAAACAGGAATATTTGTTTTATCAAAAAATACCCTCGCTTTGATTAGTGAGTTTTGTTCAAAATCATTACCATTTTCTATGATATTTAAATATTCTAAATTAAAATCCTTAGGCGAATAAATTTGAATGTTTAATTTTATTTCCTCAAATAATTCTTTTATTTCATTTAATTTTTTAGAGTTATTACTTCCAATTAGTAATTTTTGTAACATTTTATTCATCAACTAATACGTAAAAGTCAGCTAAATTTTGATCTACTTTATCTAAAAATCTACTTGTTCTACTTAATACATATCCACTTTCCATATCAATATAATTTTGTGGATATAAAATATATAATTCATCTTTTGCCCTTGTAGTCGCTACATAAAACAACCTCCTTTCCTCTTCTAACCTATCATTGTTCTCAACGGACTTGAGTGAAGGAAATTTACCTTCTACAGCCCAAATTATAAATATTACTTTCCACTCCAAACCTTTGGCTGAATGAATTGTCGACAAACACAAAAAATCATTCTCATCACTAATTTTATTTAAATCTGAAATAGATTCACTTGGAGGGTCAAGTGCCATATCATTTATAAAAGTATTAATGTTTTTATAGTTTTCAGAAATATTTTTAAATGAGTCTACATCTTTCCATCTTTTTTCTTTTTCATCATACTTCTTTTCAAAAAGGGGCTTGTAATAATCAATTATATTATTTATTAATTTACCTACTTTAATAATATCCAAATCATATTTAGTAATATTATCAAAAAGTTCAAGTATTTTTTTATTTTTAAATTCTTTAGTTATCACATCCTTATAATTGCTAAAATTTAGTTTACCATTTAATATCAGTTCATTAAATTTAGATACAGTTACATTTCCAACACCATCTAAAAGTAATAATATCCTTTGCCAAGAAATCAAGTCATTAGGATTATAAATTACTCTAATGTATGAAATTATATCTTTTATATGAGAAGTCTCCATAAATTTGAACCCACCAAATTTCTTATATGGAATTAGAGATTTATTCAATTCTATTTCTAAGTCAAAAGAATGAAAGGCAGACCTAAACAATATACAAATATCTTTTAATTTTATACCTTCTTCCAAATATTCCAAAATTTGCTGTACTATAATTAACGATTGTTGTTTTTCATCATAAGTTGCTATTATTTTTGGCAATAGTTCAGAATTTATTGAGCTATATAAATTTTTACTATAATTAAAATATGATTCATTGATTATGAAATTCGATAAATTTAATATTTGATTATTGCTTCTATAATTTTCTTCAATTTTATATGTTATACAATTAGTATAGTTAGCTGGAAAAAAAATAATATTTTGGAAATCTGAACCCCTAAACGAATAGATTGATTGTGCTTCATCTCCTACAACCATTACATTCTCGTTTTTATTAGTTAAATTTTGAACAATTAGGTGTTGGAGTTTATTTGTATCTTGGTATTCGTCTATCATCAAATATTGGAAATTGTCTTGGATTTTTTCTCTTATATTTTCATTTTCAACAAGTAATTTCTTTAGATTTAACAATAAATCATCATAATCCATTAAATTAGATTTTTGTTTATAATTTTGAAATTTTAAGTTTATTTCTAAAATTTCTTCCAAATAATCATCATAATTTAGATAATTATCATTAATTATTTGTTCTATCTTAACTGATTTATTTATTGATTTACTAAAAATATCTAACAAAACTGACTTATTTGGAAATCTTTTCCTTTGTGAAGTATATTTACTCAAATAATTGTTTCTAATGAAATTAACAACGTCCTCAGCATCTTTAGAATCTATAACATTGAAATTTTGTTGAAACCCAATTTCCATAGGATATTGTTTCAAAGTATTCATTGCAAATGAATGAAAGGTGCCACCATTAATTCTACTTACTCTATTGTCTAAAATCGAACTAGCTCTGTTCATCATTTCAGATGCAGCTTTTTTTGTAAAAGTTAACAACAAAATTTGATTTGGTGGAATACCATCTTCAATAAGTCTTGCTACTCTATAAATCAATGTTCTAGTTTTTCCTGTACCGGCACCGGCTATCACTACCGCAGCTCCATTTTTATGTAAAACTGCCTTGAGTTGTGAATCGTTTAATTCTAATTCATAATTAATTTTATACTTATTATTATGAATATTTATGTTATTTGATTTCTTTAGAATTAATTTTTTCAATCGAATTCTTATATAATTTATAAAATCTAATTTGAAATATTTATTTTACTTTCAGTCAAAAATAAAATAAGTTAAACAAAAAGAACTCTATTGTTTATAATTATTTCAAAATTTAATTATTTATTTGAATAAACAATGTATAAAATAAAATCAATACAAAGAATTATTTGTTTGACTGAAGAAACAACAGAAACATTATATAATTTAAATTTAGATCATCTTATAGTTGGTGTGACTCGTTATACTTTTAGACCACCAATAGCAAGAAAAGAAAAGCCAAAAGTTTCTGGATATATTGATGCTAAATTTGATAAAATAATAGCACTAAAACCAGATTTAGTTATTACTTGGTCGGATTTGCAGGCTGACATAACATCTGAATTAATAAAAAGAGGCATTGAAGTAATATGTTTTAATCATAGAGATATAAACGGCATATTATCAATGATTTATAAATTAGGTTCTTTGTTAAACGAAAGTCAAAAAGCAGAAATTTATGTAAATACATTAATTGAAAAATTAGAAAATGTGAAATTAATTGGAGAAAATAGGGAGAATAAGCCAAAAGTTTATTTTGAAGAATGGTTTGACCCAATTATTTCGGGGATAACTTGGGTTAGTGAGATAATTGAATTATGTGGTGGGATCGATATATATGAAAAAAATCGATATAATTTTTTAGCTAAAGATAGAATAGTAGAAAATCAAAATGAAATTATTGAACATGATCCAGATATTATTTTGGCTTCTTGGTGTGGCAAAAAATTCCAAAAAAATCAACTAATTAATAGAGATGGTTGGGACAAAATAAAAGCTGTAAAAAATAACCAAATTTTTGAAATCAAATCTGAAATAATTTTACAGCCTGGTCCAGCTTCTATTACTGATGGAATAGATATTATTTTAAGTATATATAATAATTGGGAAAATAAAATAAAAATCAAACAATAATCAAGATTAACTTAAATCACCATTTTGTGGTCTAATCGTTATATCTTCTATCATCAAGTTTAAAGTAAATGACATTATCATATTATTAACTATAACTAAAGCCAAATCATCTGATGTCATCATTTGATTACCAAATTGTTCTAATGATTCTTTTAACCAAAAATTTGTATATGTTGCACCAGGGTTTACATTTAGTATTTTTATATTATCATTTCTTACCTCTTCTCTT
Organism: Kapaibacterium sp. (SeqCode); assembly: GCA_041688685.1. GTDB lineage: Bacteria > Bacteroidota > Ignavibacteria > Kapaibacteriales > UBA2268 > JBDNHS01. The sequence goes on along the minus strand of JBDNHS010000196.1, from coordinate 3,167 downwards.
AAAGTTCTTCCATAAGTTGAAAGTGCAGATTTCGAAGCAGCATAGATACTTGAATTTTTAAATTTTTCAAAATGAGCAATCGATGATATATTTACAATCATACCCTCTTTATTTTCTTTCATTTTTGGTAAAACCAAATTTGTAAGTTGAAATATAGAATTAAAATTCACATCAAAAGTGTTTTTCATATCCTCTTTTGTGATTTCCTCGTATTTTTTGAAGATTCCAACACCAGCGTTATTAACAAGAATGTCAATGGAACCTAAATCCTTTTGTATATTATTATGTACAAACTCAATAGAATCAGGTTTTGTTAAGTTTATAGGGTAATAGTGAACTCTGTCATAATCAAGGAAAGTTCTATCGTAGTATCCCATCATTTCATATTGTGCAGATGGTGCAGTGCCACTAATAACTATTTTGGCATTTGTAAGTTCTTTTAATTTTTTGGCAATTGACAAACCAATTCCCTTTGATGAACCGGTTACCCAAATTACTTTATTATCTAAATTATTATTCATATTTGTTTTAACTATATTAATTAGTGTTTAAAATTATGTAAATTTGCAATTAATAAATTACAAATTAAAAAATTATAATCAATTTATTTTGTATTTATTGAAATATTAAGCTAAAAAATAATACTAAATTTAAAATTTGAATTAATCTGTTATCTGACAAATAGTTATTTATATATGAAATTAGAAAGTGGAAATAGTGCATCAATAATAACTTACAATGGAATAACGCCTAAAATTCACCCCAGTGTTTTTACATGTGAAGGTGTAAGAATAATAGGTAATGTCGAAATTGGAGAAAATTCTTCCGTTTGGTATAATTCAGTTATTAGGGGAGATGTCCATTGGATAAAAATTGGTTATGAAACAAATATACAAGACATGTGTATGCTTCACGTTACAAATAATAAATATCCATTACTAATTGGTAATAAAGTCAGTGTTGCACATTCAGTTACATTGCACGGTTGCACTTTGATGGATAATTGTCTAATAGGAATGGGAGCGTTGGTATTAGATAATTCAACTGTAAGTTCTAATTCTATTGTTGCTGCTGGTACTGTTGTTAAAGAAAATTTTGTTGTACCCCAAGGAGTTTTATTAGCTGGAGTGCCAGGTAAGATTATCAGAGATTTGACTCCTCAAGAATTGGAACGTTGTAGTAATACTTCTCCAAACTATGTAAAATATGTAAAACAATATCGTCAAAATTTAGAAATTCAAAATTAATTTAGAATTAAAATTATCATAAAAAATAAAAATAAATAAATATTATTAAAATTTAAAAAGGAGTAGTAAATGTTTAGAAGTATGACAGCGTATAGTAAAGCTGAAAATATAGACAATGGATTAAAAATTTCAGTAGAAATAAAAAGTGTAAATGGTAGAAATTTGGATTTGAATATAAAATCTCCAAAATCAATATCCCATAAAGAACTAAAAATCCGAGAAATTATTAAACAAAATGTTTCAAGAGGAAATTTGAATATTTATATTAATGTTGAAAAAGACAATAGTGTAGCACCATTTTTTATTAATAAAGATATTGCAAAAAACATATATAACAACTTGTCAGATTTAAAGAAAGAATTAAAAATCAAAGAAACTGTTACTTTAACTGAATTAATGGATTTTCAGCAATTTTTTACTTATAAAGAAGAAGAAAATGAAGATGAAAGGATATGGAAATTAACTGAACAAACTTTAAGAAAAGCATTGTTTGATTTCATTGATATGAGAGAAAAAGAAGGTTATAACTTATTGACTGACATCAAAGAACGCAATAAAATAATTTTAGAGATTGTTAAAAAAATTGAAGTAATTGGAGTTGAAAGAATTCCTAATGAAAGAGAAAGATTGAGACAAAAAGTTGCTCAAATATTTGATAATGATGATATTGATGAACAAAGATTGCAATTAGAAATGATTTTGATGGCTGATAAGTTAGACATTTCTGAAGAATGTGTTAGATTATACTCTCACCTTAAACTATTGAATGAATTGTTTGATACTGATAAGCCAGTTGGTCAAAAAATTGGATTTCTATTACAAGAAATAAATAGAGAAACAAATACAATAGGTTCAAAGATAAATGATGCCACAGTTGCTCATTTAGTTGTAGATATGAAAGATGAAATAGAAAGAATAAGAGAACAAATGCTTAATGTGGAATAATTAATATTATATTAAATAATTGATGCCAGATTTTATAGAATTTTTTACAAATTTTGATTATGCAATTAATTTTTTAGAAAGTATCCAATGGTATTGGGTACTTTTGTTTGCATTTTTAGTAACTTTTATTGAAAATATATTCCCTCCATCTCCAAGTGACTTTATTTTAGTTTTTATGGGTAGTTTGGTAGCATTGGGGAACATAGATTTCGTCTCTTTGCTTTTTTTCTCAACTTTAGGTTCCTTTCTAGGATTTTTAGTGATGTTTTATATTGGCAAGTATTTTGGCGATAAAATAGTCAACTCAGATAAAATTAAATTCATAAATAAAGAATCCTTAGCCAAACCTAAATTATGGTTCCAAAAGTATGGGTATTATTTAATTATTGTTAATAGATTTTTGTCAGGTACAAGAGCAGTGATTTCTTTTCTTGCCGGGATGTCAAATTTATCAGTACCCAAAACAATTATACTTTCTACTATAAGTGCTGCACTATGGAATTGTATTTTAATTTACTTAGGTATTAGTTTTTCTAATAATTTAGAATCAATAATAAATTATGTAACTTTATACGGTAAAATTATATTCCCAATATTAATTTTAATAATAATATTTTTTGTATTTAGATATATAATTAGGGTAAACAAATCAAAATAGCTATTTAATGAGTAAAAAAGTAAAATATATAATCCCCCAGAACTTGTTAGATAAAATATGGAAGCCTTTAGAAAATAAAGTAAGTACAAAATTTATCAATGACAATTTAATTGAATTAAGAAAGAATTATTTAAAATTTACAACTGATGAAAAAAAATTAGCTTTTAAGTTGATGCACTTTAACAAAGTTGTTAAATCAAAAGAAGAAGATTTGATGGTAAATATAATTAAAATGTATTTAAAATTAGATGAAAAGAAATAGAAAATGAAATAACAAATAGTAAATTATATTTTTAACTCTAAATCATTACTATCTT
>JBDNHS010000025.1:0-4557 GCA_041688685.1 Kapaibacterium sp. (SeqCode) | reverse complement strand
GTTTTTTATAACTAATTTTTGTTATTTGAAAGAAAATTTTTTTGTATTTTATTTTACCATCAACAAAATCTAATTTAAGGGTAGAATTTGCAAAAAATTTTGGTATTACTAAGTATATATCATCCTCAAAATATACATCAAATGCAGTATCATTTTGGTTATCAGAATCATCAAAACCAGATTTTGGCTTGACATTAAAATAGGTTTTCAGTTCTTGTATAACTTGTAGAGAGCATGTGGTCTTTTTTATACAATATCCATAGTTAGTCAATATAGCCTTAATAATATAAGTATCTGACGGCTTATTCATAGTTAATATAGTATAAGTTAATATATATTAATAATATAACATCAATTTTTTATGATACAATAAATTATTTTTAATAAATTATCAAAATTAAATATATAATAATAATCACATATATAAATGGGATTCGAAACTATTATAGATGGATTCAGCGATTTATTTGCTAAATTAAAGGATAATAAATTGGTTATGTTCATACTAATTGTATTATTGTCATTATATGCAAGTTTATGGGTAAAAACTCTTCAACCATACACAATGGATATATTCTCAAATAAATATTTCAAATTCATTATATTTGTTCTAGTGACATATATTGCTGGAAGCAATCCAGCCCTTGGGGTTATTTTAGCAATTGCTATTCTTGTTACCCTACAAACAATAACTTATACATCAATGGGTAATCAATCCGAAAAATTTAGTCCTGCAAATTTTGATTCCGATAATGAATATTTAACAAAACCTCTCTTAAAACAAAAGGATTTAACTAAAATGGGCGGAAATCTGAATTTTAAATTACAGACACCAAATGACCTATATGAAAATATGATAAAACAAGGAAGAGTTTTATTAGATGATAGCATGGAACTTAAAAATGATTTAAAAACAAGATTTGATGTTAGAGAACAAAATATTGCAAATGTTGCGGAAAGAGACGGTAAAGTTCTTGTCCAAAGTGGAATAAATAGATTACAACCTGCAAATAATGGAGAATATAATTCGTGGTTAGATAATAAATCTAATAAACTATCTGCTATGTCAGATGATGATAAATTATCGATGAATGATAGATCATCATATGTTAAATATGATAGATTCATAGAAAATTATTCTGAGAATGAACTAGTTATGGATTTATATAATTTAGTTAAAAGTAAATATAATGAAATTACTATGAATAAATCATTATCTCAAGATGACTTTGATGTTAAATTACAAGAAATTTATGATACAGAATTTGATTTGTTGGTGGTTATAGCAGAAACTAAAACTAAAAAAATGAAGGAATTTGATAGTGAAAAAATAAATAAAAAAATAGAATATATCAAGGATTTGAGAGCCAATAAAAATCCAAATTATTACGGAGAATTAAATTCTTTGTCCGAATTATTGTGTGTATGATAAATATTATATTTTGATATAAGTATTTTTATTTATTTATTTATTTATTTATTATGTATAAATATAATATATAAATGAATGAATCATTTAGCAAAGTTGATATAATTATTATCATTGTTTTGGCATTACTTGTCGCATTTATAATAGGCTTTAATATAATTCAAATTATTGATAATAAATTAAATTCTGTTATAATTAATGTTCCGCCACAAAATTGTTCAATGCCTTCAATTTTAGTGAATTTTGATAAAGATAATAAACCGATAAAATTAAATAACGAACAAGTAAATATTATTAATCAACAAGTTAGTAATGAATTGTCAACTAAAAAAATAGAAGGTTTTAACGGAAATATTAGTTCATATACTAATTATGGAAATGAATCAGTTGGACACGACTCAATCAGTTCTTCAGAATTAGATAAAACAGTTAATACAACAGATTCAGATTCTAATGAACATTTTGGTAATATTCAAATACAAGAAAATTTTGGTAGTTTACCCGATAAATATCCCCAAAGAGACAATAAGCATATTAATATTTTTGCCCAAAAAATAAGTTCTAACTTGGGTAATGAACTAATTAATAATTCTGATAAAATTAATGTTCAAAATCCAAATTATAATACAATTGATAATTATCCCTATTTGATAGATCCAGATAATAGCACAGAAGGATATTACCAATCAAGAGTAAAATTAATATCTGATACTTCTAGTCCTCTTTTAAAATTAGAAGAAGTTAATATGCAAAAAATTAATCAAGTAGTTAATTCTTGTATAAAAAATCAAACTCCTCAAAAAGTAGATGAAACATACGACGGATACAACAAATATCCTAACCTACAAACTGGTTCATTTGCAAATTTTACTTCTATAGGGAAAAGTCTTCTAACCCCATATACTTCATATCCTGTTGCAAGTTAATATATTTTATAATTAAATTTATTTTTTGTTCTAAAATACTAATTTTATTATTAGTATTTGAGTTTTGAAATTCTATTATTTATTATTTATTATTTATTATTTATTATTTATTATTTATAATTGAAAAATATATTTAATGTAAAAACATTCATTAATTATAATAATCTAGTTTATTTTTTCTTTCTAGAGTTTCTGATTTCTTCAGCAAATTTTTCAATTTCTGAAACAATTTTAGCTTTTCCATGTTTACTCAAATGTTCAGTAAATAATTCTACAGTTTTCTTGTTAATAGAAACAAAGTCTTTTTCATCCTTAATACCTTTTTTGGCTTCTTGTCTGAATTTACTGACGAATTTAATCAAACCTGGGCTAATTTTGTGTCCAGTTGCTTCAGAAACCTTCTTGTTGGTTACTTGAGATGCTTTAAGGGCAGGTGGTAATTCTCTTTTTTGTTTAGAGGGCTTTTTGCTAGAAGATACGGAAAGAGACTTGGATGACTTTTTAGATGATTTTTTAGATGCCTTTTTAGATGATTTTTTCTTTTTAGCACCACCATCCATTAAATCTACATTAATCATTTCCATGGGGACAGATCTGGATTGTTTGGAGGATTTCTTAGCGGATTTCTTAGATGATTTCTTAGATGATTTCTTAGAGGATTTCCTGGATGATTTCTTGGATGATTTTTTTTTAGCACCGCCTTCTAGTTCTTCTTCACCTGCGCCCAATTGTTTATATTCTTTCTTTTTTTGCACAAGATTTGCGTGTAAAACGCCTAACTCGTTCTTTAAATCAGCTGTGGCGAATTCGTTGTCTTCATTTTTTGATTTTTTAAAAATTTGTAAATTTGACATTATATATAATATTATATATATAATAAAAAATCTATTATAATAAAATATATTTTATATAATTACTTACTATGGAAACTAGATATTCGTTAACGAATAAAATTGAAATATATATAAAAATTGTATTATAGTAATATACTAAGAAAGTATTAAATAATGGGTGTTCCGGGATTTTTCGCATGGTTGCTTAGAAATAAAAAAAAACTATCTACTAATAAATTAATTAGAGATTCTATAGAAACAAAAATTAAATATTTAATGTTAGATGCGAATTGTTTACTTCATCCTTGTGTGGCACACATACTTGGAAAATATGCCAAGGGTGAAATAACGCTTGAAACTAATAAATCAATTAGGATACAGTTAGAGGATTTGATTTGGGAAAGAATAAGATTTAGTATAGATGACATGATAACAAGATTGAATCCAGAATATGTGTATATAGCGATAGATGGTGTTGCACCAATGGGTAAAATTTTACAACAAAGACAGAGAAGATATAAATATTTATTTGATAAAAAAATTAAATTAACAGATGAATTTTTTAATAGTTGTGAAGAATTTGATAAAGAAATAGAATACATAACAAAAGATGGACTAGCTATACCCAGTAAACCTATATCTTCTATAGAATTAACTCCAGGAACTGATTATATGGAAAGAATACATATTTCAATGATAAATTATTTAGAACAATTATCAAAATCAAATATAAAATGTATTTATTCATCATATCATGAACCTGGGGAAGGCGAACATAAAATTTTACAATATATAAAAAAAAATATTGATTCATCAGATACTATAATTATTTACGGACTAGATGCTGATTTATTATTTTTGTCGTTAGCGACAGGTGAAACTTATAATTTATATGTGATGAGAGAGCAACAGATATTTAATAATACCGAATTAGATTTTGATGATTATATTGATTATAATTATGTGGAAATAGCACAATTGCATAAAATGATACAAAATCTTAATATTAATACGAATGACTTTATTATAATTTGTTATTTGGTAGGGAATGATTTTCTTCCAGCGTTGTTAACAACAGACATTAAAAAGGGAGGAATGGATAAAATTTTAGCAGCATATGATACTGTTAAAAAAATTTATTTCAAAACAGAATTTAATACTATTGTAAAGATAGATTTGATAAATGGAAAACGTACTATTAAAATAAATCACGATTTTTTAAAAGAATTAATAAAACAACTGGCTTGGACTGAAAAATGGATATGGACAAATATTAATAGGGATAAAATATTAGACAGGGATTAATAATGAAGAAGAATTAGAAAATATAAAGTACAAAAAAGAAGAAAATAAAATTAAAAATTTAAAT
>JBDNHS010000195.1:0-2306 GCA_041688685.1 Kapaibacterium sp. (SeqCode) | reverse complement strand
TTGGTTGTTAATTATATTAAATTTTAAAAACAAAGTTTAAAATAATTTTACAACTGTTTAGTATTATTAAAAAAATTATTAAAGTATAATTAAAAATATTACCAAATTAATAAGAATATAAAGATCATAATTAATTTAAAAATTTATGCAAAAAAATCCAAAATTAGTATTACCAGATATCCCAAATTTACATAAATTAGAAGTTTATAATGAAAATGGCGGATATAATGCTTTTCGTAAAATATTAGGCTGGACAAAAGACCAAGTAATTAATGAAGTCAAAGCATCTGGGCTAAGAGGAAGAGGCGGAGCTTGTTTTCCAACTGGTCTTAAATGGTCATTTATGCCGAAAGGCGACGAGAAGCCAAAGTACTTAGCTGTAAATGGTGATGAATCAGAACCTGGCTCATTTAAGGACAGACAAATATTTGAATATAATCCACACCAATTAATTGAAGGTATTTTGATTGCTAATTATGCTATGGGCATAAAAGCAGGATATATCTACATTAGAGGCGAATATCACAAGTGGGTACAATGTATGGAAGACGCCGTAAAAGAAGCTTATGATGCTGGGCTTTTGGGCGAAAGAATGAAAGCAACTTTTGGCACTGACTTCGTTACTGATATCTATGTACACAAAGGTGCTGGTGCTTATATCTGTGGTGAAGAAACTTCACTTATGAATTCACTCGAAGGCGATAGAGGTTATCCAAGATTTAAGCCTCCTTTCCCTGCACAAGTAGGGCTTTGGGGTATGCCAACAACTGTTAATAATATTGAGACACTTGCAACAGTGCCTGCTATTATTAATATGGGTGGCGAAGAATTTTCTAAAATTGGGGCAAAAGGACACTCTGGTACTTTACTTTATGGAGTGAGTGGACACGTCAACAAGCCAGGAGTATATGAATTAGAAACTGGAATTTTATTGACTGATTTGATCCAAAATGTATCTGGTGGCATAATTAATAACAAAGGAATAAAAGCTGTAATCCCTGGTGGGTCTTCTATGCCACCACTTAGAGGCGATGAGCTCGAAGGTATCAAAATGGACGAAGAGTCACTCAAAATTTTGGGTACTCACATCGGAACTGCTGGCGTTATGGTTATGGACGAAGACACTGATATAGTAAAAGTTACGCTTAGAATTGCTCACTTCTATCATCACGAATCTTGCGGACAATGTACTCCGTGTAGAGAGGGTTGTGGTTGGATGGAGAAAATCCTTAAAAGAATATACAAAGGCGATGGCACTTCACAAGATTTGGACTTATTGCTTTCGGTTGCGAATAATATCGAAGGAAATACAATTTGTGCATTAGGTGAGGCAGCTGCTTGGCCTGTTAGAGGATTTTTATTGAAATTCAGAGAAGAGTTCGAAGCAAGGGTAAAATCAAACAGACAATTCGTTGCTCTGAATGTAGTACACGGTAGAAGAGAAACTTCCCAATCCTTAGTATTCGAGAACTAAAATCAAATTTATTTTCGAATTATACTTTTAAACAAAAAAGCCAACTATTTTACTGATAGTTGGCTTTTTTTTGTGTTATTTTGCAATAATCACAGGTTATATTTGTCTGTGTTTGTGTAGATATTGCGTATAGTATTGGTGTTTTATTGGTGAGAAGAATGAAGAGAACCCCACCCCGAGGCAGGTTTTTAAGAGAAAAAAAAGCGAAAAAGTATGTAATTGAGTGCAGAAAAAGTTCTCTTCACCCGAACATATAATCTTCCGTTTGGTGGTTCCTATTCTACTATCTTAAGAATCAATCTACTTCAATCCAACTTCTACTTCTGCAAATGCATCTTCTGTCTCATAAATTCTAACTCTAATCAAATCTAAATTGTCAAATTTTGTAAATTCTGGCTTAAAAACCTCTGCAAAGTGAATACACATAAATTCAGATGTTGTAAAATTTGGAATTTCAAAATATTTAAAGTTATTATCTTTTAGAAAATTTAACATTAAATCATCTTTACCATCAACAATAAAACTATGGTCAAGTTTATCAACATAAGGCTGAACAATCGCAAAAACATCGTAAAAGTCCATCACCATTTGATTTTCATTTAAACTTCCTTCAATTTCTATCCTCATCTTGTAAGAATGTCCGTGTATATTTATACAAGGTCCTTTGTGAAATGTAAGTCTATGACTCATTTCCCATTTAAAATCTTTACCTATTTTTACTTTCATTATTTTTATTCTATTTATTTATTCTTTTTATTTTTATTTATGAATATAATTACATTTCTAATATTAATGCTAATCTTAATTATCTTCATCTTTGAAATAATTTGCA
>JBDNHS010000194.1:0-3206 GCA_041688685.1 Kapaibacterium sp. (SeqCode) | reverse complement strand
TAATTATTTATTGATAAACAATTATTTTTGGATAACTAATTTCTCAGTTGATTTGAATGGACCTGATTCCATTTGATAAAAGTAAATTCCGCTATTTAATTTATCGACTGGGATTGATACACTATATACGCCTGATGGCATCTTGTTATTATCTACTAAAGTTGTTACAACGTTTCCTTCGATATCAAATAATGTTATTGTTGTTTTGGTGTCAAATCCAACTGAATAATTTATCGTGCCACCATTACCATTTACTGGATTTGGATTAATACCTGATAAACTAAATGCTGTTGAACCTACTACTACATTACGTAAGTTACCAACACATATTTCTTCGATTGTTTTTACTGTATTTACCGGGTTGATAAATTCAAAACACTCTGTATTTGTAAATTCTGTCATTGTATGTGTAATTGTTACTTCATTACCTAATAAATCATCTGTGATTTTGCTATAAGCTGGTAAAAATACTTTGAATTTCATTGACAATAAATCACCATTCTCGCCACTAAATACATCACCTGCATTAATTGCTTCAATTGTTAATGATAAAGCCATTTCACCTTTTTTACCACCTGATACTATTTTCGGTACAGCTATTGGTGTTACTATTCTATATTTACCGGCGAATACTGGACTTAAGTTTAGTCCACCTGGCTCATTATATAATGATTTAACTATGCCACCTGGATAAACAATCTCTACATTAAATTTATTAAGTCCGGCTCTTGATACATTGTCATTGCCGCCTGCTGTTAAACTTAATATATAATCAAAGTTCCCATTGATTACTACTCTATCATTATTATTAGCACCTGTTATGCGACTGCTTGATGAACGTATAAATGTATAAGAATCTACATCACCAGTAGCTACTGTTACTTGGTCTGTTAGTGCATTTGAGGTAAATGTTAATGTGTAATTTGTTGCTGTCATTGCTGTTGTTGGAGTATATAACAAATCTATTACCTTACTTCCACCATTACCTGCAATTGTGAAACTCGCATCTGCTGGATTTACAAAACTTACTGTACCTAATGCATCATTAGATATTACTGACGTTACATCCAATGAGGTTGTACCTGTATTATTGTAAGTTACTTGTAAAGTACCTGCTACTCCTATACATACAGAACTATTTGTTGCCGTTGCATTTGAACCTTGACTAACTCCGATACCTGTAAATGTTGCACTATTATTTGAACTGTAAGCTGTACCGCTTATTGTTCCTACTAATGTTGCATCTGATACAAATGATACCTCTCCGTTATAGATACCTGTATTTGGTGCCACAAACTCTACAGACATATCTACAGATGTTCCTGGTGATAATACTATTGGTGATTGGATTGCGGCTAACGTTCCATCATAAGCCATACCTTGTCCACTTCTATTATTTAAATCATTAGAAATAGCATTAGCATTTAAGGTACTTATTGTTAAATCATCGCCAAATAGATTCGCTGGATTTGATATTGTGATTGTTTGACTGCGTTTATCAGCTACATTGTTTTTAATCATTCCACCTGTTGGTGTAAAATTATTTGTTGACGGTGATACTGTGATAAATGGTTCTGTACCTATGCCAAAGAATGTTGCTGTACATGTTGCATTTGCCGAATTACCGAAACTTAATTCTATCTCGTGCTCGCCTGCCTCTGTTGGTAAAAAGAATACTTCTTCTGTGAGACTTCCACCACCTTTAGCTACTGTTTTTGTTGCAAAACGTTTGTTTAATTCTGCTACATTTAGTGGACTATTATCTGCAAATATAAATGACTCTAATTTACCTTTTTTAACAGTTACAGTTACATTATTTATAATTACATCATCTGAGGCACTATTAGTTACTGTCAATGATTTAGTACCTGTGCCTGTTTGTGGATATCTATTCACTGCAAAATCTGTTCTGTTTATTCTTAATCTTGGCCAGCTAAAGCCTTCCGTTTGTAAATCCCCTACTATGCCTTCACCATCTATTTTACATACATTATCTGGCGTAGTTGTATTTGCGTCAAATACTATTGATGCTGTATAAACTTGTACCGCTGTTGGTTTGAAATAAATATTAAAATCTATACTCTTACCTGGTTGGATAACTAATGGATTTGTTACACTTATATTTACAAAATTACTATTAGTTGCCAAATCTGTTGTGATGGCTCCTGCTGGATTACCGGTAAAACTTGTGATACGTAGGTCGGCATTACCATTGTTACGGATTGTTCCTGTTGCTTGACGTGGAGCACCTATGTTTATATTTACTTTTTTGAAGTCCCAATCACTTACATTTATTGTTGGTGCACCTGTGCGGGCTTCCAATTTAACAAAGTTTTTGAAGCCACATTCGTATCCAATTCCTAATGAATCTACAAAGTATGTTTTACCTGCTGGCAAATTTGCATCTGCTGTAAAGGTTACACGTAATACTCTTGTGCCCAATGGTTCTACTGGTAAATTTATATCCCAATTTAATGCTTCTAATTTAAAACCTTGATTATTAAATTTAAGTTTAGAATCTTTGAATAATAATGTTTTTGTCTCTGATAAATTTGTTAATGTAAAATCAAAACCTGCTGATTCGCCTAATTGGAATTGACCAAAGTCTTTATCTGCTGTGATCAAATATTTTACTGCACTGTAATTTATCACGATAATAGTATCATTTCCTCTTCTATCTACAAAAAGTAAAGTTGCTCTGGCATCTTGTAAAGGATCTATTACATTCAAAAACCAAGAGGTTGTTATTGCTGCTCCAGCTTCGAATGGATTATAACGGAAATTATAGTTATAACTTAAACTGTCCTCAGACAACATGTGAATATAATTTAAGTTAGATCTCAAGTTTGGATCATTTGGCATATCAGTTATAGAACCATTCAATACATCTCCGTTACACTCTTGTGTCCATTTTGGATCTGGGTCTTCGACATCTGGCATAGTCAAATCAGCCAATGCAACTGATGTTGGATATCCATAAGAGTCATAGTTTCCGAAACCATAAGAATAGGCAGCAAAAGGTTTTTTACCTCTAATTTTATAAACACCATCAGATGGTAGTTTTATATTTTTGTTTGCATATTTACGATTATTTACTTCACCAAAAAAAGGAATATCAGCACCACCGAAAACACTACCAATTGGCTCCCAGACAAATTTTCCACCCGATACTCTACCCCATTCATAGTCATCGGATAATAGTCCGT